>JAKUOP010000007.1 GCA_022450565.1 Candidatus Nitrosopelagicus sp.
GATAAAATGAAAGATGAGTATGATTCAAACATTAAATCAAAATGCTTAACGTGTGGAACACAAAAAAAAGTTACAGACCTTTGGGAACCACGATGGCAGTGGGATATGCAAGGTCTGTTATGTAAAACATGTTTCGATAAAAAAGAATCTGATTTTAACAGTAAGAAAGCATTTTGTACACTTTGCGGCATGAAATTAGGATTTTTTAGATATAATCCAAAACCAAAATGGAAAGTAGAAGGACAGTTATGTCGAAAATGTTGGGATGGCCAAAAAGCAAAAAATGAATGAGATGATCTTCTTTAAAAAAAATGCATGTGATTATTGTAACAAAAAATTTTCAAAGAAAGAAGAACTGATGCAACACCTCCAGGTGATACATTTCAAAGATTTACCATATGATTGTAAGATCTGTAACAAAAATTTTTCAAATATGGAAGATATGCGAACACACTTACAGAGATATCACAGTTATAAAGAAGACAGAGATTAACTAAACTGCTTTAACAGTTTTAACAATTGGTGGTCTAATCTTAGTAAAAACTCTGAAACCACAGATGCATTTTATCTCTGGTAGTCTAATCAATTCACTTAGATTTGCTTTCACGTTACATCTGAGACACTCATAAATGACATCAAATTTTTCTTCTTCGAATATTTCTGGCTCATTAGATGCATCCTCTGAAAAATTCTCTTCAGCCATAATACTCACGATTTATCCTATAATAAAAGGCTAACAAAGTCATTTTAATGATAACTCAATGTACACGTCATCTGGAATTTTTAAACGCATCAACTGTCTTATTGCTTTGTCATCAGCGTTAAGATCTATTATTCGTCTATGCATTCTCATTTCCCATTTTTCATATGTTTCAGTGCCATTTCCACAAGGAGATTTTCTAGTAACAACGTTAAGACGTTTGACTGGTAATGGAGTTGGACCCTTAACCTTTACACCTGTTCGTTTTCCAATACCCAAAATTTCATTGCATACATCGCCCAGTTTATGAAGACTGGTACTAGTTAATTTGATGCGAGCGTTTTGAGCCATAATGACTCATTTATGCAGTGTGTTTTTCAGTAATTTCTTTAACAACACCAGCAGCAATTGTTGCACCCATATCTCTTAGTGCAAATCTTCCCATTTCTGGAAATTCTTGGAATGTTTCAATAGGTGTTGGTCTTACTGGTCTAATTGTAACTATAGCAGAATCTCCAACCTTGAGGAACTTTGGATTTTCTTCATCAGTTGCTCCTGTTGCAGGATTAATTTTTGCATTGAATGCAGTGATTGTTGCTGCAACTTGGGCTGTGTGTGCATGCATTACAGGTGTGTAACCTGGTGCAATAGCAGTTGGATGATGAATAACTATAATTTGTGCTTTGAATTCTTTAGCAACGTTTGGTGGACTATCTGGTGAACCTAAAACATCTCCACGTTTGATATCTTTCTTTTCAACACCTCTCAAGTTGAAACCAATGTTATCACCTGCTTCTGCTTTTGGCATTTCAGTGTGATGTGTTTCTATTGATTTGATTTCACCAGGTGCGCCAGATGGCATTACAACAATTTTATCTCCTGGTTTCATTACACCAGTTTCAACACGTCCGACTGGAACTGTACCAACTCCAGTTATTGAATAAACATCTTGGATTGGAACACGTAGTGGTTTTCCAATTGGTTTTTCAGGTGCCGTAAAGTCATCAAATGATTCTAAAAGTGTCTTACCTTTGTACCATGGCATATTCTCAGACTTCTTAACTAAATTGTCACCAGTCCATCCAGAAACTGGAACGAATGGTACTTGGTCTAATTTGTAACCTACAGATTTAACTAATTGTTCGCCTTTTGCTTTTGCTGCGTTGTATGCATCTTCAGAAAATTTACTGTCATCCATTTTGTTAATTGCAACAATAAGTTGGTTAACACCCAATGTTTTTAGCAAAAATGCATGTTCTCTTGCTTGACCACCAGGTGCAATTGCAGTATCTGTCTCACCTTCTTTTGCAGAAAGTACTAGAACTGCTGCATCTGCCTCAGATGCGCCAGTAATCATGTTTTTAATAAAGTCCCTGTGTCCAGGTGCATCAATTAATGTAAAGAAGTATTTTGGTGTTTCAAATTTCTGAAAGGCAAGATCAATTGTAATACCTCTTTCTCTTTCATCTTTGATGTTATCCATAACCCAAGCATACTTGAAGGTATCACCTTTTCCAGTCTTTTCAGATTCTTCGGCATGTTGAGCAATTGCTCGTTCATCAACTACGCCTAAATCCATCAAAAAGTGACCCATTGTGGTTGATTTACCATTATCAATGTGACCTGTAATTATCATATTCAGGTGTGCTTTGTCTGCCATTTTCAAAATTCGTTATTTGATGGGCTTTATTAGCATTTACATTTTTTTTAATTTTCTTGCCTATTTTTTGAATTTTTTGGATTTTTGTATACGAATCAAAATAACATAAGACTATAAATCAAAGATACAAAATAAAAAAATATGAAAATTACAGTCTCTGTCATCAAAGCAGATGTTGGAGGAATAGGTGGACACACAAAACCAAGTGATGGTTTGATAGAAGCCGTAAGACACACTGTAAAGAGTTCAGGCGATCTGTTGTTAGATTACTATATTGGATACTGTGGTGACGATGTGCATATTGTGATGAGTCATACTAAAGGAACGGATGATGAGGAAATTCATAAACTAGCATGGGATGCATTTGAAGCAGGAACACAAGTAGCTAAGGAAGAAGGTCTCTATGGTGCTGGTCAAGACTTACTGAAGGATTCTTTTTCAGGAAATGTTAAGGGTATGGGACCAGGTGTTGCAGAATTAGAATTTGAAGAGCGTCCAAATGAAGCATTCACAGTCTTTGCTGCAGACAAAACAGAGCCTGGTGCATTCAACTATCCTATGTATAGGCTATTTGTTGATGCGTTAAGTAATACTGGATTAATTGTTAACAAATCACTTGCAAAAGGAGTAGATTTTCATGTTATGGATGTTGAAGATGGAACAATTGCAAAATTATCATTGTGGGAGGATAAACCAACACTAGAAGCTGCATTAATGTATCCTAGTAGATATGTAATCTCCTCAATTAACACTAAAGATGGCGAACCAATTTTAAGTGCATCAACTGATCGACTTCATAATATTGCAGGAACATATGTTGGTAAAGATGATCCTGTCTGTTTAATAAGAACACAAAAGCTATTTCCAGCTACAGAAGAAGCAGGAAGTGTATTCAATAATCCACATTATGTAGCAGGAAACACAAGAGGTAGTCATAACATGCCACTTATGCCAGTTAAACTAAATTCTGCAGCAACAATCAATTTTTGTATTCCAATAGTTGAATCACTTGTATTTAGCATGCACAATGGAAAGTTTACTGGTCCATTTGATGGATTTTCTACAGCTGATTGGGATTATGTTAGAGAAATTGCAACCAAAAAAGCACTAGCAATACGTAGTCAAGGTTTCATACATCCTGCAACACTAGTTCCAGATGAATTAGAATATGCAGATGGCTATAATGATAGAATGAATATACTCAAAAGTAAAATGAAACCAATGGATTCAAAAACAGTCACAAATGATCGAAAGGAAAATTACGAAGATCCAGACTAAAACGTATAGATCATAAGTTAAAAAAGATTAAAACTAAGTAAGTAATATTCTTATTATGATTTCTAAGTATGAATTTCAATTTTCAGTAGGTTTTCATACTATTACAAAACTAGCTATGACTATCGCAGCAATCCTGACATTCTCACATTACGTGGTACAATTATTTGGTCAAACAGTTCCAGGTATTTTCTGGCCATATTTTAAAGAGATAGGATTCGCATTTATAATTCTGGGCGCTGCAATATTTGCAGTGTCATGGTTTCTAAAAGCACGACCACATAACAGACCAAAAAAATACTCAGTTGTTTGCTTTGATGTTTTTGGAAAAGAAAGTAAAATTGATGGAATAAGAACTGAGTTCAAAAATCATGACGTTGCATGGAGTTTTATGAAACAATATAAACAAACATACCCACTAAACAATTTTGCACTTGTTTCAGAGTTAAAGAAAGACCGTAAAAAAGTCATTTTTAGATATATTTAGAAAAAACTTATTCAAAATGCAGATTAACTAGTACATAGAGAAATGAAATTTTCTGTATTATCAGATTCATTGGAGAAGATGGAATCGACAACTAAACGCATAGAGTTAACAGATATTTTGGTTGAACTTCTCAAAAATACTCACGCAAGTATAATTTCTAAAGTAATTTATCTAATCCAAGGAAAAATCAGACCAAATTTTGAAGGAGTTGAATTAGGAATTGCCGAAAAACTTGTAATCCGTGCAATTTCAAAATCATCAGGTATCACAACAAAAAAAATTGAAGATGATTATAACGATGGTGGGGATCTGGGAAAAACTGGTGCTAATATTCTTAGACAGAAGACACAAACAACATTCACAGCTGAAACAATAACTTTGGAAAGAGTATATGACACATTATTAAAAATTTCAAAATTAGAAGGTAAAGGATCCCAAGATATGAAAATGAAATACATATCTAGTCTGTTGAATGATGCAACACCCATCGAATCAAAATTTATTCTAAAAATACTACTTGGAACATTACGCTTAGGAATAGCAGAAAATACTACTATGGACGCATTAGCTATTGCGTTTACAAATGAAAAAAGTAATCGTGAACTTGTTGAAAATGCTTACAACGTATCCAGTGATTTAGGAAAAGTTTCAGAGGTGTTAGCTACAGAAGGTATTAACGGAATTTTAAAGTTCACTACTTCACTATTTAGCCCAATCAGACCAATGTTGGCAGATCGTGTTAAAAGTGAGGATGATGCATTCAAAAAAATAAAAAATGATTTTGCTGCAGAGTATAAGCTAGATGGTGAGCGTGCACAAATTCATAAAAAAAATAATGAGATAGTTTTATTTTCAAGAAGCTTAGAAAATATCACAAGATATTATCCTGATGTTGTAGAAAAAATTTCAAAGTGCATAAATGCTAATGATGGAATTTTTGAAGCAGAGATAGTAGCTGTGAATGAAAATACGGGTAATTTTTTACCATTCCAAGAATTAATGCATAGAAGAAGAAAGTATAAACTAGAACAAGCAGTGTCAGACTATCCAATAACAGTGAATTTTTTTGATGTGCTTTATTACAATCAAACCGATTATTTGGAGAAACCCTATATGGAAAGAAGAAAAACTCTAGAAAATATTATCAAAGAAAATAATTTTGCTAAACTGGTTCCAATGTCAATTGTAAGTAATGAGGGAGATGTAACTGAAAGCCTTGAAAACTCAATAAATTCTGGGTGTGAAGGACTAATGCTCAAAGTAATAGATTCTCCATATCGCGCAGGAACACGTGGAAATAACTGGTTAAAGCTGAAACGTGAATATCAAAATGAATTGGGTGATAGTTTGGATTTAGTTGTGGTTGGTGCATTTTTTGGTAGAGGCAGAAGAACTGGTAAGTATGGTACATTACTACTATCGTCGTATAATTCTGAATCTGATACTTTTCCAACTATTTGTAAAGTTGGAACAGGTTTCACTGATGAAAATCTAGATCAATTATTTCAAATTCTTTCTAGTAAAGTAACTTTGAAAAAAAATCCTAGAGTGGAAAGCACGATGGAAGCTGATATCTGGTTTGAACCAGAATTAGTTTTAGAAATTGTTGCATCAGAAATTTCACTTAGTCCAATACACAAAACAGGTCTAAACATGATAAGGAAGGATATTGGGTTTGCGTTAAGATTTCCTAAATTTACTGGTAAGATACGAAGCGAAAAGTCAGCAGAAGATGCATCAGTAGATGAAGAAGTTCTGGCATTATACAAAAATCAGAAAAAAAGTGAGATGAACTGAACTAGAGCCAAATTCCAAAAACAAGAAGCATTAAATTATCCTCTTCTTGAGTAGTAATTCGTTATGTATAGTGGAGAACTAGAAGTTCAAGCTAAAAGAAAGGCAATTGCAGTACTTCAAGATGAGATTAACCGAATTCTTAATGCATCAAGAAGTTTATCATCACTGCCAGACCTAATTATGTCAAAAGATAAAGCAGGAATAAAAGATGCGTTAGATCAAATTGCATCATTAGAGGAAGAAGTAGAAGGCCTTCGTAGAAAAATTACACGTGATGTTGCAGACGTTGGTGGTCTAATCATGAACCGTGAAAATCTTTTGAATACAGCATATACAATGGATGAAATTGCTGGCTACATAACTGGAATAGCATTCAAATTGTCAAATATTAAACCAGCAACTCTGAAGAGCTCAAAACTAGATACTGACCTTACAGAATTGATCAGTTTAGTAGTTGATGAAGTCTACAAGCTTAATGAAATCATACGTAGTCTAAACTCAGATTCAACTAAATCTATCGAACTAGCACAAGACACACAAAAAATTGAACGAGAGATTGATATAAAATACAGACAAATGGTTATGAAGGCACTTGAAATATCCACAACAAAAGAACTCTTACTTTTGAAGGATATAATTGAAGGAATAGAAGAAATGGCAGATAAATGTCAGGAAGTTTCAGATTCATTCATTCTTTTAGCGTTGAGTCTTTAATTGAAAGCCGAATTAATACAAAACAGAATCATTGTCTGGAATATTTCAGATTCAAAGAAATTATTTAGTAATGGATATTTTGGAAAACCAATTGGAATATCAAAACCAAAACCAAATGACATCGACGTGCCGTTAATTTTAGATCTAATTGAGGGATACTATTTACAATTAAAATCCAAGATTCAAATCTATAAAAATAAAAAAAAGATTTCAAAGAATACAATGCTGGATGTGTGTAAAGGTGAATACCATAATTTTGACAAAAAATTTCAAGTTTACAAAAATTTTCGTGACAAAGGATACATTGTTAGTCCGGGAATAAAATTTGGATGTGATTTTGCAGTGTATCAAAAAGGACCTGGAATTGATCATGCACCATACTTAGTCCAGGTATACAACAGAAGTGAAAATATGTCATCTACAGATGTAGTTTTGGCAGGTAGGCTTGCAACAAGTGTTAAGAAGCAATTTATTTTGGCAATCCCATACGGCAAAGAAAGAGTAGATTATCTTGCGTTAGACTGGTGGAAGGCTTAGATACTTTTTACGTGTCCAGCGATTTTATCGTAGATGTCAAAAAGTTCTTTTGAAACACCAAACTCAAAACTATTTTTCCATTTACCATAAATTCTAACACCTTGATTTGTTGGTTCAACTGATATTACTGCATCATCAGGATTTTGATTAACAATCATTTCTTTTAATGAAGAATCAGAATTTAATATGCCAGAAATCTTTCCACCTTGCCATTCAACGTCAGTTACTTTTTTTGAACCAAAATTACCTGTAGTAGATAATGTTGTTCTAGTCGTGTAGTCTAATACATTTGAGACATTTTTTACTCTAACAATATAATGTGCTTGAAACCTATCTTGTGTTCCCCATGGAGTAGGATTTGGATCTTGCATTTCTATCCCTTCTGCAGAATTTGAATTACATCAATATTCTTGCCTTTAACTTCTAAACATCCTTTGTTTGTAACCATGATTGTAGTCTGCGCAAACACACGGCTATAGTAATTATCAGATTCTACATCATCAGTAGCAATTTCCTTAGGAGTAGATGTAACATCAATTTCTTTTAATTTATCGGAAAATTTTTCAGGAACTGATTTTAATACAAATGTTTCAGATTCAGAATCATGCATGAAAATTCTCATACCCACCCACAAATAAAGATAATTCTTAGTGGTAACCAATTAATATCACAAACGATCAAAAATTCTATCAATGTTACAATTTCAAAATAAAGTGGCACTAATCACAGGAAGCGGTACTGGGATAGGAATGACAGTTGCCAAGAAATTTGTTGAAAATGGTGCAAGTGTGATCATTCTTGGCAGAAGAAAAGAGCCATTGGAATCAACATCTCAAATGCTAAATGAAATTATTAATGAGAAACAAACTAATGGATTTGTTAAGATTTTCTCAGGTGTAGATGTAAGTGATGAAAAAGCAATCACTGAAATGTTTGATACACTACAAAATGAAAATATCAATGTCGATATTGTTGTAAACAATGCTGGTGTCTCTGGTCCTGTTACATGTTTTGCACATGCACCATTAGATGATTTTAGAAGTACTGTGGACATTCACCTAACTGGTACATTTTGGACATCTGTACAAGCACTAAAAGTTATGAAGGAAGGTGGAAAAATTATTACAATTTCTACATTCTTTGCTGAAGAAAGACCACTTGAACAGAGACCGTATAGATTCAGAGGTCCATACACAGCATCACAAGGTGCAAAAAATAGACTTGTTGAGGCAATGTCATGGGAGCTTACAGAAAAAAGAATTGTTTCTATTGGTACTAACCCTGGTCCTGTTCATTCAGATAGAATTTACAAGACAGTTTATCCAAAAGCTGCATCTGAATTTCTTAGAGTAAGTGGATTTGAAGACCTTTCACCAAGTGAAGTTGAATCTGCAAATAAAGAGATTGTTGGATTGTTAGGGGAAGATGAACAAACTATCAAAGACGGAATAAAATCTGCTGCTGAAAAGTTAGGCAAACAGGAAACTGTACTTACGAATCTATTAAATAAAGTTCAAAGCATTGCTGAAAAAATTCAAAAAAATACATCCACAATGATACCAGATCAACAATTTTTATCACAAGATCAAGTTGCAACTACAATTCTAACTCTTGTTGGTGACGAACAATCAAAAATTCTCAATGGAAAAATAATACCTGGTGATAGAGTTTTCTACCCTGTCAAATCATACATTAGATCATCTGTTCCTAAAACTGAGAAAAATAATTTTGAGGGAATTCCATGTATTGTCACAAACGATGACTCTGATGATGCATTACAAAAAGCAACTAATCTGAAATCAATGTTAGAAGAAAAAGGCGCAAAAATTGTTGATGGTGGAAATGACCCAGAAAAATCTAATGCATTGTTTATTCATGTAACAGGAGATGTACCAGAATTTTCCAAATTGACTGAATTAACTAGAAATGAATGGGATGGTTTGGTTAACAAATTCATCAATACACCAGCTCAAATATCTCAAAACGCAATGGAATCTTTTGTTCCAGGTGGTTCTAATGACCCAAGACTATTCAAAGAATCTTTTGGAAGAGTTGTAATTGTTGGACCAACCCTTCCTGCAGGTAAAAAAGTTGGTGGACATGCAAGAGCAAAGGCTGAAGTTTTCAGAGGTGCATTAAGACCATTTGCAACTACAGTTAACCAAGAACTAAGCGACGTCCTAAAATCAAATGTCAGAATGTTTGTAGTTTTACCAGGAACTGTTGATGGAAAAGAGCCTAGTGATGAAAATCTAATAGACACAATAAATTACTTGGTGACAAAGGAAGCAGGTTCAAGTTCTGAAGTAATATTTTGCCCTGACGAATCAAGATAGATATGGAAAAATTTTCCTCATTAAAAATTGGTGATCAGTTTCAGTCAACAACCACAATATCATCTGATGAATTAGACGAATATCTGGGGTTTTCACGAATAAAAAATGCAATGTTTGAAATTGATACTGGTAAGAAAGAACCTAAAGTTGTTTCTGGTAGAGCAATGATTTCTCGCATGGAAGGTGAATTTACTAGATTGAGGCAAATCTATGGAAATTTAATCATACTTTATGGTGTTGATGGTGACAAAGAATGGGAAGGTAGGCAAACAAGATTCCTAAAACCATTATACACAGACCAAGTTCTTAAAATCAAATTTACAGTGTCTGAGAAAAAAGATCTTGATGAAGAATTTGGTTTGATTGGTGTAGATTTTGAAGGAACAAATGGAGAAGGGGAAGTTATTGTAACATCCAAAAAAAACCTTTACAGGATTAAAAAGGAACCCCCATCGAATCTATAACTAATTTTACTGCCGCAGCCATCAATACAATAGTGACAAGAATTTTCAATTTTACTTCCTTAATGTCTAATGATAGTCTTGCTCCCAGCAAACCACCTGCAAATGCACCAATTGATAACAACATAGCCTGTGTGAAATCAGGATGGCCTAGTAAGGAATGAACGATTAGCCCGCTTAATGACGCAAATATTAGAACAAGCTGTGATGTTGGCGCAGCATTTCTCATTGAAATTCCAATTCCAATTACCATCAACGGAACAAAGACTACGCCACCACCAATTCCAAACAAGCTTGAAATTATACCGGCAAAAAAACTTGCAGCCGCAGCAAAAACCATCATTGAATTTTTTAAATTATATGGTTTTTCTGTAATCTTTCTTTTTACAAAAATATAGACAGCCGAAGAAACTAAAATTAGTGCAAAAAGAATCTGAAATACAACTGGTGTCATTACATCAGAGATAAATGCACCAAGAACAGTACCTGGAATACACATTAAACCTAATCTCAACCCAATTCCATACTCAATTCTTTTTTGTTTTGCATATGTAGCAGTAGATGCAACTGCATTACTAAACGCAGCAAACAAACTATTACTTGCAGCCAATGTTGGTGGGAATCCTGCAAAAGTCATTACAGGCACTGCAATAATTCCACCGCCAAGACCTATTATGGAGCCTAAAACCCCAGCAGCAAACCCAAGTGGTATTAACCAAAGAAAATCAATCATTATAATCAGAACACAGTTATTCTATTTGTGATATATAGAAAACAACACTAACGTTGGTTCTAATCTCTTCATCACCTGACAGTATTGGTGCAGATTTCATAGATTCAGCAAATCCATCAAATGATGTACGCATAGGACTCTCATAATATGGCGTCATGTTGTCATGTATAACCACGGATTTCACTCCAACAATTTTTTGTTTCAATGGAACAAGTGCTTTTTCTGCTTTTTGTTTTGCGTCATTAATTGCATCAGCAATTAGATTATCAGAAATTTCTTGCAATTTGTCATCGGATAATCGAAATGATACATTGTCAACACGGTTTGCACCAGAAGAGACTGCAGAGTCAATTATGTCTCCAGCAGAATCAATTTTATCGGTTTGGATCGATAAAATGTTAGATACACGGTATCCAATTAGAATTTGCTGATAGTTACCATTAGAATCCTTTATGCTATCATACAAAGGATAAATTGTAAAATTTGATGTTTGAATGTCATCTTTAGAAATTCCAGAGCCAGTTAATGACGAAATAACAGAATTTAGTGAAGTGGAATTTTTAGCCAAGGATTCATTTGCAGTCTTGGCTTCAGATTCAACTCCAAGAACTACAATTAGTGTATCAGGGTTTGATAAAGTAGTTGCACTGCCAGTAACAGAGATTGTTTGCTCTGATGGATCATACTTTTCAAGCCAATGTGTAATTAACTCATCACTAATTTCATACTCAATATCTTGAGAATCTGCTTGATTTTCTGTCTGTGTTAATGTGACAGCAAATGCAAGAACAAATATCACACCTATAACGACTGCATAGTTAAGCCTCTTATCCATCGATTTGTGAATATTTGTGGGCTATAAAAACCACAAAAAATTAAAAATTTTTAATAAAAAGTAGGCGTAAAAATCAGTATGAGGCTATATTATTCTCAAAAAACCGATAATGTTCTGCATAAATTTGAATTATTAGAATGGAGAAACAGAGTTAATGAATCACTAGATGAGAAACACCAAGATCTTTCAGATAATTGGCTGTCATGTGCATTAGGAGAAAGAATGAAACTTGAAGGTAGATTTCTTAAAAACATAAAAGATCTAAGTCCAGAAGCCATAAAATTAGGATATGATTTTTCTATCGCAATGCAAGAAAGAGATAATGTATCTGCCCTACGTATAATCAATGAAATTGAGTCACTTCCTACCATCTGGAGAAACGAAAGTTAATGGTAGGTCTAATTGAACAAGAGCCAATTCTACGTTTAAAAAAATTATTTGAAAAAAAACAATTTGATGATATAATATCATACTGCCATGATTTATTAAAAAATGACAGTGCAAATATGATTGCATTACAAAATCTTAGTACTGCATATATAATGGTTGGTGCAAATGATGATGCCATAAAATACTGTGATAAAGTTCTGAAAATTGATTCTGGTGATGAACATGCATTAAAAAATAAAATGTATGCATATGAAAGACTTGAGAAGCATGACAATGTACTTAGTTGCTGTGATATAATCTTAGCAAAATATCCAAATGATATGGATGCACTAGTAACAAAAGGAATAGCACTAAATAAAATTGCAAAACATGAAGATGCCATTGAAATTTATAAAAATGTGCTAAAAAATGACCCAAGTAACATTGACGCACTAATGAACATGGCTGTAACATTGAAATTTTTAAAAAAATTTGATGATGCGATACAATATTATGATAAAATTCAGGTTTTGCATCCAGATGTTAAACGTGCATCAATTGAAAAATATGAGGTATTTACAGAATTAGGTTCTACTGATGATGCATTTTTGGCCGCACAGGGAATTACAACTGAAGAGGCAAAAGAAATCAAAGACCAAGCAAAAGAAAATGACTATTCAGTTCAGCATGCATATTCGCTTAGAAGATTTTATAAATTACAGAAAAACTAAAATTCGATATCCAAATTGAGTTGATTCGTTACAATTTGACTCTAGGCATATTTTCTACATGTATTTTTTAGGATGAATTTTGTAATCAAAAATTATGATTGAATATTAATATATAAAAGTGCATTTTAGTATCTAAAAATTAGATTTTTAGTATCAAAAAGTGTATTTTTGCTGTTAATTTTACATTTTGTCTGGTGAATCTATTCCAAGCACTGATAAAGCATTTGAAAGTGTTTTTTGAAAAGAGGTAACCAAACAAAGGCGTGAATTCTTTAATTCTTCTGACTCAGCATTGAGGACCATTACATGTTCATAAAAAGAGGAGAAAGCGACTGATAATTCGTAACAATATCTAGCAATTACTTTTGGTGATAAATTATTTGCTGCATCGCTAATTTGTATATCATACATTGCGATTTTTTTGATAAGATTAATTTCAAATTGATTTATAAGATTTGACAGATCATCATTAAAATCTGGAGAGATGCCGGATTTTTCTAAAATTCTTGTTGCTCTAGCATATGAATATTGAATATAGCTACAAGTGTCACCCTCAATCTTCAATGATGTTTCCAAATCAAATGTTATAATTTTGTCTAGATCAGGTTTAATCATTTCATATCGTATTGTTCCTACTGACACAGATTTTGCAATAGAATTTAATTCTGATTCACTTAAACCATCATTTCGCTTTTTTGATTCATTGTAAATCTTGTTATGAAGATTTTCTAAAATTAGATCAGCATCAACGTAAAATCCTTTTCTTCCTGACATTTGAACCGATTTCTCACTTGTTTCCAGACCAAGATTAGATGCTGTGTTAGAACTAAGTGTAACAGATTCATAACCTAGATGAACGTACGAATCATTTCCTGTAAAACGTTTCATCAGATCAGTTACAATTTTCTGTAGGCGGATTTGCCTATTATCAATAACGGTAATAACTTTGTCTCCGGTGAAAATTAATTTATCAGCGTCATGTTCATGTATTTCATCCAAAGTAGTTTCATACAATGTTTGTTTATTATCCTGTATGGAATAGATCTTATAATTAAATGGGTCATCAATAATTCCTAGTTTCCATGCAGCATAAGGAATATCTTTTGCAATATATGTTGCAACACCATTACTTCTAACTAGTACTTTGTCATCCTCATTTGGACTAGAAATTATCCAACAGCCTTCATTTTTTCCTGTCTTCTCTAGTCTAACTAAATCTTGAGATTTTAATTTTGAAAAAATCTTTTCCCACATTTGTGAATGAATAATTTGTGATTCGAAATTCAGACAGTCATAGGTAACTCCTAACTTCCATACGGTCTTTAACTGAGCGGCTAAAACATTTCTCGTTATTTTTTGTGCGAATTTCGATACTTCACTATCTACATCTTCAATTGATTTTAGAATCTCATGTCGTTTTGATTCTAAATTTTTATCGTCATTATATTTTGCAGTAGTTCCAACGTATACAGTATCACCACAATAATGATCAAATTTTTCATTATTTGGTGGATCTTGTGAAAAACCACAGTGTTTAAACCCAATAATTAAATCTGCAACCTGAAGACCGGAATCATCTATATAATTTAGAACTTTCACGTTATAGTTTACTTTTTTAAGAATCCTTGAGATAATATCGCCAATTACAATGTTTCTGACATGACCAATGTGTAGTGCTTTGTTTGGATTAACTGATGTATGTTCAACAACTATTTTCTTGGAGCTTCCTATATCAATATCAGCATAAGTGGGTTTGGTAGATTCTAACAAAATAGATTTGTTAAAACGTGTATAATCTATTTCAAAATTAATATGACCTGCTGGATGCGCTATAACCTGTTTAATTTCTTTACTGATTTTTTCTGAACAAAACGAAACAATTTCTTTGGATATATCTTGAGGTGATTTATGTAATTCTTTAGATAGAAGGAATGCAACATTACATGTAATATCACCAAATCCGGGCTTTGATGGCTCTACTGTAAAATTGGTAATACTAAGATTATTCTCAGAAAGATAACTTTGAACAGTTTGTCTTATACTTTCTAAAATTTCTAAGAAAGCCATTTACATACTAATTTCAGATTTGATCATATCTAAGCCTTCTAGGACTCCTTCTCCTGACTTTTTTGTTGTAACAATTCTAGCTATTTTTTTTAATTCATCTATTGAATTTTCTACTGCAATACTATTCTTGACCACATTAAACATGGGAACATCAGTTTCACTGTCACCAATTGCAATAGTATCTTCTAAATCAACATTTAAGATCTCCAGTGCATTCAATAAACCAGAACCCTTGTCAATTCCCTTAGTATTTACGTGGTAGGCATAGCCACTGTCAAACAAATTAACATTGAATCCTTCTTCATCTAGCAATTTTTGTGCCCTAGGAATGTCAAATGTACGCTCCAAGACAACCTCAGTCATTCTTGGAAACACTAATTTTTCTTTAATTTCTTCATTGAAATGATTTTTGATGAAATCATATGCACGAAGGCAATCACCCTTGTTTCCAAGCATTTTGTGATGCATTGTATCCCCTGAAGTAATGCAACCGCCATTTTCCCCAACAGCCAGATGTGTCAACCCACCAAAAATGGATAATAACCACGCTTCAACAGATGACCTACCTGTCACTATCACGACATGATTTCCAGCATCCTTAATCGAACGTAATTTTGCTAATGCGTCGAGGTGGATAGATCCCCATCCATTAAGTGTAATCGTTCCATCAATATCAACAGCCAAAACCTTTTTTTTCAATATTTTTAGACGTAAATTGCCAATAATAACTGAAACTAATTATGATAAAAGCAACATTTCATAACAAGGTAATTTATCAAAAATTAAGGTAGAAACAATGGGAATACCAGAAAAAATCAAAGCCATCCAAGATGAAATCCACAGAACCCAATTAAACAAAGCTACAGAGCATCATATAGGACTTCTAAAAGCAAAAATTGCTAAACTAAAACGAGAGCAAGAATCTGATACTATAAAAAAGAGTTCAAAAAAATCAGATGGGTTTGATGTAAAGCGGACTGGCGATGCAACGGTTGTATTCATTGGTTTACCAAGTGTGGGAAAATCTACGTTACTCAATAAATTAACCGGTTCAAAATCAGCTATCGGTGCGTTCCAATTCACCACATTAACTGTTGTGCCTGGAGTGCTAGAACACAGGGGTGCAAAAATCCAAATGCTTGACCTGCCTGGAATCATAAAAGGTGCGTCAAGTGGTAAAGGGTTAGGTAGAAGAATTCTCTCCGTTGCTAGAAGTGCTGATATTGTATTACTTGTTCTTGATGTCTTTCAACCATATCATGAAGATGTCTTGATCAATGAATTGAACAATATTGGAATTAGACTTAACCAGAAACCACCGAATATAGTAATTGAAAAATCTACTACCGGTGGAATTGCAGTTGCACAACAAGTAAAATTAAAAAAAATGTCAGAGAAACTCCTCAAAGATATTCTCAATGTGTATGGTTATACCAGTGCTAGAGTTGTTATTCGTGAAGATATTGATTCTGAACAGCTAGTAGATTTTGTAACAGGTAATAAAACATATGCAAAAGCAATAACAATATTAAATAAAATTGATTTAGTAGACGAAAAATTTCTAAAAAAAGCCAAAAAGAAGATTAAATCTGATGTGATTACTGTTTCAGCAGATTCAGATATTAACATTGATAAATTAAGAGACAGAATTTATGACGAATTACAGTTCATCAGAATCTATATGCGGCCTAAAGGTGGAGAAACTGATTTTAAAGAACCATTAATTATACGAAAAAACAGCTCTGTACTTGATGTGTGTAACAAATTACATAGAAAAATGAGACGTGATTTTAGATTTGGCCTAATATGGGGAAAAAGTGTAAAATTTGGTGGTCAACGTGTTGGGCTTGCACATAAACTTCAAGATGAGGATGTACTCACAATAATAAAACGAAAATAAATTTCTATGATGTTTAAATGGTTTTACAAAGAGAATTTTTTCAACGTGACACAGTTATAGTTGCTAAAGATCTTCTTGGTAAAAAATTAATTAGAAAAATTGGTAACAGAAAATGTAGTGGAATTATAATAGAGACAGAAGCATATCGTGCATCAGATGATCCTGCTAGTCATGCGGGAATTAGGAAAACAAAACGTAATAGAATAATGTTTGAACAAATTGGACGTGCATATGTATATTTCACATATGGAATGTATCATTGCCTAAATGTTGTTGCAAGAAATAAAAAATTCAATGCTGGTGCTGTCTTAATAAGAGGAATATATCCACAACTTGGAATTGACATAATGAGTAAATTAAGAAACAATACTAAAATTCAAAATTTAACAAATGGTCCTGGAAAATTAACTCAGGCTTTAGACATTACACTACAAGAGAATGGTGATGATTTAACAAAGTATTCATCACTTTACATTACAAATGGAATTAAAATAAAAAAAATCCATAAAAAACCAAGAATTGGTATATCACGAGGAACTGATAAAGAATGGAATTTTAGTATAGATCCAACTGATTATTTTTGATCATTATCATCATCTAGTGTCCATGGCATAAATCTTCCAAGTATTTTTGACCAATCCAAACGAAGTAATAATATGACAACAAGCGTCATAGAAACACCAAAAATTATGATTCCAATCAATATAGGCCATGGGTTATCAAGATCATCAGCGGAAGTAATTCCAAAACTGGCAAAAATAGGATCGACTATGGAATCGCTGAGATAATGTGATGATAATACAAGAATGTAACACAAAAGAAGTTTCCCTAGAAGCGTAGAGATAAAGAATCTGCGTGGGTTGTATTTTGCAAGACCTAATGGAACGTAAACTAAATCATCAGGTATGGGAGTTGCTGCAGCAACAAATGCTGCGGCTGCTCCATATTTTTTAACTAATCTTTGGAATGGTAACATTCTCTTTTTTGTCTTATCAGAAATTATTCTTCTTCCACCATAACTAGCATAAAAAATAATTTGTTTGGCAAATGTTGCAGTAACTGCAGCTAATATTGCTAGAATATGAATATCAAATTGATCACCTACTGACATAGTAACTAGAAGAATAAACGAGGGGATTGGAACAAAGGGAATTAATGAACCAAAAAAACTAACTAATGCTAAACCTAGATATCCAACTTCTGGTGAAAAAAATGGAAAGAAATCCCAAATGTCCAATGGTTAACAAGTTTTTTTTTCAGTATTAAATGATACCAAATCTTATAATTGTTAAAATATTGCAAAAATGAATAAATAATAAATTGTCAGAAAACGAAAATCATGAAATTTGTGAACTAATTTCAAAAATTAGCCCATACATACGATTTGTTGGAATAATTAGTAAAACAGGTGAGTTATTATCCCATTTTAGAAGGGAAGGTATAGAACCACTCTTAGATCAGAAAAAATCCTTGTATCAATTTGCACAAATTGCAATAAAAAATGAATTGGAAGAACAGTTTGATGAACAACTTGGTGAGACCGAATTTGTTTGGGAAGAAAGAAGGAAAATACAAACAATTGCATTTTCAGTAAAAGACAAGAAGGTTTGGATTACAATAGATAAGAATGTGGTTAGGACTGAGATTATTAGAATAATCGATGGCTGCCTTCCAATAGTGAAACGTTATTCATAAAGCCAGCATAAGACATACCCACTCTTTGTATTAATTTTGGGAGGATCTTTTTTACATTTATCCATAGCCTCAGGACATCTATCATAAAACATACAGCCTTCTGTTGGATTAATCAAGTTAGGTGGAGTGCCTGGAATGTATTTTGGTTTTGTATCTTTTGATAAAACAGGAATTGATTCGAGTAGGCCTTTTGTGTATGGATGTTTAGGTTCAAGAAAGATTTCAGATGAGTTACCAAATTCAATCATTTTTCCACCATACATTATTCCAATTTTCTCTGCAACTTCAGATAATACTGCCAAATCGTGGGAAATTACCATGAATGATTGGCCATCCTTTTTTAATTGTTTGAATAGGTTAACAATTTGTGCTTGAATTAATACATCAAGTGCAGTTGTTGGTTCATCTGCAATCACAAATTTAGGTTTTAAGATAAGTGCCATGGCAATTACAACACGTTGCTTCATTCCTCCACTAAGTTCATGTGGAAATTTCTTTAAAACAGATGAATCAAGATTGACAGAAGTTAGTGAATCATGAATTATTTTTTTCATGTTACCCTCAAAGTTATGTTGTTTTAGAACTTCTTCAAATTGTTGTTGAATAGAGAATACTGGATCAAGTGAATTCATTGCACCCTGAAAGACCATGGAGATTTCTTTCCATCTAATATTCTTATCAAAGTCGGCATCAGGTATGTCAAGTAGTGATTTTCCGTCAAACTGAACATTTCCAGAATAAATTTTGCCGTTTGAAATCATTCGAATAATTGATAATCCTAGTGTACTTTTACCACATGCGCTTTCACCAGCAATTCCAATTGATTCACCTTTCTCAATTGCAAAGTTTACATCTTCTAGTGCATATACCAGTCCTTTTGATGTGTTATAGCGTGTAGTCAAATTCTCAACTGAGATAAAAGCCATATTGTCATTTAGAGGAGGTTAGATTAAGTTTTTACTTGTGTAATTTTTTATTATTACATGGATATTTCAAGAACACATCTTATTGAGGATCTAAATTCATCTATGGAAGGTCAAGATGTTGTGTTTGGAGGCTGGATAGTAGATCTTCGAAAACTTGGCAAGATGGCATTTTTGACAATTAGAGATGTCACGGGTATGTGTCAGGTAATTGTTAAAGGTGATTCCATGAATTTGTTAGAAGGGTTAAACAGACAAAGCGTTGTAAGGATTACAGGAAAGGTACAAGCAAGTAAGGCAAAAGATTTTGATTTTGAAATTGCTGCATCAGAAATACAGATTCTTGCAAAAGCAGAATATCCACTGCCAATAGACCCAATTGGACGATTGGAAAGTGATATTGATAACAGACTTAATTCACGGGCACTAGATATGCGTAATCAAAAAACTGCATCAATTTTCAAATTAAGACATCATGTATTATCATCAATTAGAGAGACATTATCTAAAGAAAAATTTATTGAAATTACAACACCAAAAATCATAGGTAGTGCTAGTGAAGGAGGTGCGAATCTTTTTGGTTTAGATTATTTTGGTAATCAAGCATATCTTGCACAAAGTCCACAGTTATACAAAGAACAAATGACGATTGGTTTGGAAAGAGTTTTTGAGATATCAGGGTTTTATAGAGCTGAAAAATCACACACCGGAAGACACCTCAGTGAGTTTACAAGTGTGGATATTGAGGCTGCTTTCATGGATTATACAGATGTCATGAATGTTTTAGAGAAATTGATAGTTGATGTTTTTCGAAAGACATCCGAAAAATGTAAAATAGAACAGGAACACATTGGAAACCAAATTAAAGTTCCAGATTCACCATTTGAAAGAATTACATATTCTCAGGCACTTGACGAACTAAAAAATGATGATATAAAATTAGAATTTGGTGATGACCTTATGGACTCTCATCTAAGAATACTTGGTGATAATCATCCAGAGTTTTATTTCCTAACAGATTGGCCCATGAAGCTAAAACCATTCTATATTCATGAAAAGGACGATGACCCAACATTATCACGTTCGTTTGATTTACAACATGGTTATCTAGAACTATCATCAGGTGGAAGAAGATTACATGATCCAGAACAGCTTAAAGCAAGATTAAAAGAGCAAGAATTAGATCCCGCAAATTTCTCTGATCATTTAGAATCATTTGGTTGGGGAATGCCACCACACTCTGGATGGGGGTTAGGTTTGGATAGATTAATGACGGTTCTAATAGGAATTGATAATGTAAGGGAAGTAGTTCTATACCCACGTGATCCTGACAGGCTTAAGCCATAAAATTAATAATTTTTTTATCTAATGAAGACAAATTTGGTGTATGAAACAATGTCAATTTTGTGCTTCATCATTTGGTGAAAGAAAATGCTATTTTTGTGAAAATACATGCTGCACTTCATGCATGACGGATGACCGTTCTAGGTGTAAACAATGCTTTATCCAAAAAAGAAAACTGAGATTCTCACAAATTTTGAAGAAAAACAAGATTTTGTTAGGATTCATAGGCTTTCTATGGTTTTACACTGTATATCCTGGACCATTCATTCCTGGATTTGATCCTATGTTTTACTGGATATCCCTAGTTGCAGCAGTTCTGATCATGATACCAATTTGCTTGATGTTGTTCTTTTGGTCACTTAATCCACCAGCGTCAGATATCAAAAAAACAAAAGAATGATAGGTTTGGTAACTAGAAAAAAATAGATCAAAAAAACAATCATTGATGACTAGATCTTTTAATGAACACAAAAAACCTTGATGTCACATGAGCATGAATTACGAAGCACGGAGTAGAGCTGCAAAAATAGGGTGGATTGGGCATGATTTAGCATCACTGAAAAGAAGCTATGCATCTGTCAAAGGTTGGAAAACACGAAGAAGGAATAATTAGTTAGCAAACTAATCTGTTTGTAATTTCTTTGGTGAATTCTCTAGTTGACATATTGCCGCCAACATCTTTGGTGGTAATTCCAGATTCTATTACTTGTAATACTATTTTCTCTAATGTTTGTGCAGCAGAAATTGAATTTTGATCACTGTTTTTGTTACCCAACCATTCAAGCATCATCTTAATTGATAAAATGAATGAAGTTGGATTTGCAATTTGTTTTCCCGCAATATCAAATGCTGCACCATGCACTGGTTCAAATAATCCAAAATCATCACCCAAATTTGCAGCAGGTGCCATTCCTAATCCACCTACAACCTGAGATGATTCATCAGACAAGATATCTCCAAACAAATTAGTAGTTACGATCACATCAAATTCTTCTGGCTGTCTTATTAAATTCATAGAGCAAGCATCCACGTACATCTGATCAAATTGTATATCAGGGAATTCATTTGCAATAGATTCACAACTTTTTGCAAACAAACCATCTGTTTTTCTCATTACATTTGACTTGTGGACACATGTAACACGTTTTTTCTGATTTCTCTGAATAGCGGTATTAAATGCATGCTTAGCAATTCTTTTTGAGGCTTTTTCACTAATTACTCTCAATGCAACAGCAGAATCATCCACTATGAATTCCTGCCCAGTATAAAGATCTTCAGTATTTTCTCTAACAATAACTAGATCAATATCATCACGAAGTGATGGTGTGTTTGGGTACGACTTGGCAGGACGGATATTCGCATAAAGATCAAGATTTCTCCTAAGAACCACAATTACGTCAGCTGCACTTTCCCCAACAGGTGCCTTTAAGCATGCATCTGACGATTTAATTGATTCAAAGGTTTCATCTGGTAACGCTTTGGAGTATTTTTTTAATGCTGCATCACCTGCCTCCAAAGAAATAATTTTTGTCTTGACATCTAATTTGTCATGTATTGTTTCAAGTATAGAAATAGCAGACTCTGATATTTCAGGCCCAATTCCATCACCAGTAATTAATGATATGTTATACATTTTGATACACCTTGATATTTTCTATCGATTAAACTTTCTTTTCTTTTAGCAAGCTCTTTAACATTATTCTATTAATTCCATCAACCATTGCTTGTACACTAGTAGTAACAATATCTTCACCGACTGATTTGGAGGATATTATATTGCCACGTGCGTCCTCTACTTTTACTGTAACTTCACACAATGCATTAGCGCCACCTGATATGGAATCCAATCTGTATTCCTTTAATCTAACTTCGTCAGTTATCTGTCCAGTAATTTTTTGTATTGCGTTTAATGATGCATCAACTGGTCCCACTCCATAATCAGTAGCAACCATTTCTTTTCCATCAATATTTAATTTTACAAATGCATATGGCATTGTTCCTACACCAGTAGAAACAGAAAAACCAGTTAACTGAACAATTCTCTTTAATTTATTTTCTCCAATAACCTCATTTGCTAATGAAAGTAATTCAACTTCTGTCACTTGTTTTCCCTGATCACCAATGTTTTTTACTTTGTCAAGAATTTTTTTTGTTTGTTCTTCGTTAGGTACGATACCATATTCTTTTAACATTGCATTCATACCATGTATACCTGCATGTTTTCCTACTTGTAACCAACGAGTTCTTCCAACTATTTCAGGGCTAATAGGCTCATATGTTAAAGGATTGTTTAAGACACCATGCGTGTGAATTCCAGATTCGTGGCCAAACGCATTCTCGCCTACTATTGCCTTATTTGGTTGAACAGTGATTCCAATGATTTTTGAGACATATCTGGACGTCTCATAGAGTAATTCTTTGTTAATGTTCGTCTCCCATTTTTGGTCAAATTGCAAGCTGTTTAATGCCATTACAAGTTCTTCTAATGATGCATTTCCTGCACGCTCACCAATTCCATTAATTGTAACATGTGCACATTCTGCACCAGCTTGTATTCCAGAAATTGCATTTGCTACAGCTAAACCAAAATCGTTATGACAGTGTACGCTTATTGGTAATTTTGTTGCGTCAATTGCGTCTTTAGTGATTTCTGCAATATACTGTGGAGTCGAATAACCTACAGTATCAGGAATATCAATTCTATCTGCACCAGCTTTTGCAACTTCACCAAAAACTTTCTTTAGAAATTCACGATCAGTTCTAGTTGCATCCTCAGCAGAAAATTCTACCTGTAAGCCTCTTGATTTTCCATATTCTACTGCATCAATTGCTTTTTCTAATGCTTGTTCACGTGTCATTTTTAATTTGTATTCTAAATGAATGTCAGATGTTGCAATGAAGGTATGAATGTAGTTTAAACCACAATCTACTGCAGCGTCAATATCTCTTTTGTTTGTTCTTGCTAAGCCACATAATTCTGATTGTAAATTCTCACTTGTAATCATCTTTACTGCACTACGTTCACCATCAGAAATAACAGGAAAGCCTGTTTCTATAGCATCAATTCCTAATGCATCTAATTTTTTTGCAATGTTTAATTTTTTTTCAGGAGATAATGAAACACCTGGAGTTTGCTCTCCATCTCTTAATGTGGTGTCAAATATTCTAATTTTCAATGTTTACTCCTCTGTAATGCTGTTATTCCAGTACGTGCCATTTCTAAGATTCCAAACTTTTTTGCTAATTCCTCAAATGCAGCAATTTGATGTGGGGTTGATGTCATTTCAACCATAATTGATTCTTTTTTGGCATCATGTATTTTTGCATCATATGCACTGGCTAATTTGTTAATTTCCATACTATCTTCTGGTTTACTCACTTTTATCTTGAACATGACTAATTCCCTATACACCGTATTGTTTTCGTCTAATCTATGAACTTCTATCGTATCAATCATCTTATCAAGTTGTTTTACTATTTGTGCAATTTGTTTTTCATCACCAATAGTAGTCACAGTCATTCTAGAAAATTTTGGATCCTGTGTTACGCCTACAGAAATGCTATCTATATTAAAATTCCTAGAACGGAAAAGATGAGTAACCTTGAATAAAATTCCTGGTTTATTTTCAACTTTAATTGATAATATTGCCCACATTTCAATCACTATGATGGTAAAATCATTTCCTTTAATGATGTTCCAGGTGCTACAAATGGTAAGACATCTTCGTTAGGATCTATTGGAATGTCAATAACAGTTGCAACGTCACTATTTAATCCAGATTTTATTGCTTTCTCTAATTCTTCCATTGATTGTGCGCGTATTCCCTGTGCACCATATGATTCTGCCAATTTTACATAATCTGGGCAATTTTTTAAATCAATACCAATCATTCTCTTATCATAGAAAGTTCTCTGCCATTGTGCTACCATCCCTAAGGAGAAGTTATTGATTAAGAAAACTATAACTGGTAAATCCTCCAACACAGATGTTGCAAGTGAATTCTCAGTCATGTTAAAGCTTCCATCACCAGCAATATCAACTACTGGAACATCAGGTCGTGCAGCCTTTGCGCCTATTGCAGCTGGAAACCCCCATCCCATTGTACCTAAACCTGTAGAACTAAAGAAAGTTCCAGGTTGTATGACATCATAAAATAATGAGGCCCACATCTGATGTTGACCTACTTCAGTTGTAACAATAGATTCCTTTGGTAAAACTTCTCTTAGTTTTCTCAATATTTTTGCAGCTCCCATTTCACCTGGATGTAATTTCAAATTTTCTCGCCAATACTGTTTTACTTCATTAACATGTTTTGACCAAGGATTATCATCTGATTTCTTCATTGCCTTACTAAGAAGCATTTTTACCATAATTCGTAATGATGCCTGAACATCACCAACCACAGCAACCGATGTTGTTTGATTCTTTCCAATTTCTGCAGGATCAACGTCCATATGAATAATCTTTAGATTCCTTTCAAATTCCTCAAATGTACCTACTGAACGGTCTGAAAATCTTGTTCCAATAGCTAAGACACAATCTGCTTCTGTCATAAGCTTATTTGCTTCAGCATGCCCATGCATTCCAATAGGACCTAATGATAATGGATGGTTTTCAGGAAAAGCACCTTTGCCTTTGAAAGTGGTTACAACTGGAATCATAAGCATTTCAGCAATTGATTGTAATTCAGCAAATGCAGATGAGATTATTACTCCGCCACCTGCTAATATCATTGGTTTTTCAGATGTCAAAAGTAACTGTATTGCCTTTTCGATACTTGGTATATCAGGATCTGTCCATGGATGATATCCGGGAATTCTAACTTCATCAGGAAATGTAAATTTACCTTCATTTTGCTGAACATCTTTTGGTATATCAAGTAAAACAGGACCAGGTCTGCCTGTTTCAGCAATGTAAAACCCTTGCTTAACAATTTCTGGAATTTCTTCTGGTGTACGAGGCTGGTAAGAATATTTTACTGCTGGATTTGCCATTCCTATAATGTCACTTTCTTGAAATGCGTCTTTCCCAATCATTTTTACTGGAACTTGACCAGTAACTGCAACCATTGGTGCTGAATCAGCTTGTGCTGTTGCAATTCCTGTAAGTAAATTTGTTGCGCCAGGACCAGAAGTTGCAAAACAAACTCCAGGTTTTCTACTAACTCTACCAAATCCATCTGCCATATGTGCGGCACTCTGCTCATGTCTTACTAGAATATGACGAATGTTACTTTTGTATAACTCATCATACATAGGAAGATTAGCACCACCCGGTAAACCAAAGACTTCCTTAACACCTTCCTTTTCCAAGGCTAGCATTAATGCTCTTGCACCAATCATATTATCATTCATGTTATTATTCAACTTTCAAATCACCATAATTTTAACTGTATTAAATTTCTGGCTGCAGACTACAGTACCAGGTCAACTAGCAAAAGAATACCTACAGTGCTATTTGAACTAATTTTTTGCATTAGTGTTGACTAACAGATAGATCCACTAATAAACATTCTTTTTTGATTAGAATTGATTACATTGTCTGATAGAGAAGAAATTATCAAAATTATAGAATTGTTTTTTGAAACAGGTAAAACAAAAGATTTGAGTGTGTTAAAAGATATTCAATTAAACGATTCACTTTTTTCAAGTTTTAGTGATGTCCCACCACATGACTTGAAAGACTATAAAACCTCAATTGCTCTGGAAGAATTAAGATTTGTAAGTATTTCAGATTATGATTACGAAATAGTTAACCCAAAAATTAGCATATTTTCAGATACAGCTATAGTTGCATTTGAATTGATTCAAAAAGGAATGCTTGTGGATAATAAGGCGTTTACAGGCGAGCACATCACGATTAAAGGGCGCGGTACATTTGTACTGTGGAAAAAACCAACATGGAAAATAATTCATATTCATTTATCAAAAATCAGTAATTAACTATAAAATTAATTCTTTTTCTGATTTGGTTTGAATGGTTTTTTTGATTTATTATTCTGATTTGGTTTGAATGGTTTTTTTGATTTATTATTCTGATTTGGTTTGAATGGTTTTTTTGATACGGTTTTTGATTCGTTACAAAGTTTGATAAATAATTCATAAGCTTGTTCTGCGGTATAATTACTATGAACAATCGCACGTACCGCCTTAATCATTGGAACAGGGTTATCTGATTGCCATATGTTACGACCCATGTCAACCCCAACGGCTCCAGATTTTATTGCGTTATATGTTAATTCTAATGCATCTTTTTCTGGTAGTTTTTTACCACCAGCAATAATTATTGGTACAGGACATGATTCAACAACTTTCTCAAAGTTTTCACAATAGTATGTTTTAACAATATGTGCACCCTGCTCAGCTGCAATTCTACATGCTAAGGATAGATATCTTGCATCTTTCCCCATATCTTTACCTACTGCAGTTACTGCTAAGACCGGTATGCCATACTCTTCTGCTTCGTTAACTAATTTACCAAGATTAACAATTGTTTGATGTTCATATTTTGAACCTACAAAAATTGACATTGCAAGTGCACTTGCGTTAAGTCTAATCGCTTCCTTAACACTTGTAGTAATCTGTTCATTTGAAAGATCCTCACCTATTATACTCGAACCGCCAGACACACGTAAGACGATAGGAATTGGGTAAGCAGCGTCAACTGACGTTCGTTGAACCCCACGAGTTAACATTAAAGAATCACAATATCTCAAAATTGGTTTAATAGTTTTTTCTGGGTTTTCAAGTTTCTCAGTAGGACCAAGGAAATATCCATGATCCACTGCAAGCATTAATGCATGATTATCTAGTGGATTGATAATTTTTGAAATTCTATTTTTTAAACCCCAGTCCATTTTTTTTCTCTGTTTTAGTTGAAAAAAAAACGCCTTTCTTAAGCCTTCCTAATTTTCAATAATGATCTTCATTGCGTTATCACCAGTTTTTGCGTGCTCAAATGCTTTCTGTGAATCATCTAATGAATACTTGTGAGTAATTAGTGGTTTCACATCTATTTTGCCTGAAGAGATTAATTCTAATGCATTTTTGGTATCAGTGTCTGATGCTGCATAAGTGGTAGATATTGTAATTTCTTTAGAGTAGACACTACTCATGTCAATATCAATCGTTGCACCCTTACTTGGAACACCGAACATAACGATTGTTCCACCTTTCCTAACAAGAGTTATTGCTTGTGTTAGTGCGTTTAGATTTCCAGTTGCTACAATTGCAACATCAACACCATCTCCATTAGTAGATTTTAGAATTATTTCTGATAATAATTCATCATTAGAACCAATTGTTTCAAAACCTAATTTTTTGGCAAAGTCTAATCTGAAATTGTTTACATCTAAACAAAAAATCTTAGAAAAATCTGCTGATTTGGCAAGTAATGCGTGCATTATACCAGTAGGCCCAACACCTAAAACTACAGCAGAGTCATTTTTTTGGTAATCAAATTTTGTCCAAGCTCTAACACAACATGCTAATGGTTCAATCATAGCAGCCTCTTCAAAAGACATACTATCAGGTATTTGTAAAACACCACCATGTTGAACATTCCATTCAGGAACAACATACTCATTTGCTAAACCACATGGATTAAGATTTGATTGGTAATATTGTTTACACATTGTTTCATTTCCATGACTGCATTCATGACACGTATCAGAATAACATGCTACATGATGATGTGTAAACACTCTGTCACCAATCTTAAATTCATTGATTTCATCACCAACTTTAATTATGGTTCCTGCAGGCTCGTGACCTAATTTCATAGATGGTTGACCATATTTGCCAAATACTTTTTCAACGTCTGAACCACAAATTCCACACGCTGACATTTTGATCAGAATATCATTTGGACCAAGTTCAGGTGTTGTAATATTCTGTATTTTAATGCTTGAATTTTCATCAACAATTGCTGCTTTCATAAATTTTTCACACCAAATAGGTATATGAGAGTTATACACCGAGTATTTTTTTTAGCATTACTCTATAGTCAACTTCTGATTTTTCACTCCCAGATGCAGGTAATGCAAAAACAAGTGGGGTTGATTTTTCTGCACGAAGGGTGGTTAATTGATCATTGATAGGCTCAGAAAGATCATCACTTAATAAAACTAAACCTGCTTCAGGATCTTTATAGATTTCTTTGATTTCCTCTAATGCATTTTCAGGTGAATCTACAATCTTACCTTGAACACCAGCTAATTGAAAACTTGTGACAAACACTCTACTTCCAACTGTAATTACTTTCATAAGATATTTTTCAATTATGGCAATTTAACCGTTTCAAAAAATTCAAAAGATTGAACAATATTGTAATACCATGGATCCGCCAAAAGAAATTGAATCAGTTGAATGGGATGATACGGGAAAGTGTTGGAAAACACAAAAAATTTCAGTTGAGGAATATCATGGATTTACAGAATGCAGGTATTGCCATAGACCAATGTCACATAATATCAAAACTAATGGCGAATTTAAGGTAGTTTATGTTAAGTGTGCATGTAGCAGAAACCAATGACACATTTATTTACATAACATTAGTCAGCGAAATTAGTATAGAATGATTAGAATTGGTGGAATATTAGCAGTTGCAATAATTATTGGTAGCATAGGAATTGCCTTCTACTTTTATTCTGAAGATGCATACAAAGAAGTAGTAGAATCAGATCTGGGTGAAACCACAATGGTTGGTGACGTAAAATTTGATATTCAGTATGTTACAAACTATGAAATTCTTCACAAAACAAAAGAATTTACAGAATTTGAACGAACTCAGATTGAACAAGGCTTAACTGAAGGTACAAGTGAAACGCCAGAGCATACATATTTCCAGATCCAAATTACTGCAGAAAACTTAGGTAATGAGAACACTACTCTTACAGGTGGACAATTCCATTTGTATGATGAGAAAAATACACGGTATGGTGCTTCGTTTGTTGGCTATGGGGAAAATGAATTATCAATGGTTGACTTAGTGCCAAACAACGCAGTGACGGTTACAACCCAATTTGATGTTCCTTTTGATGATGAAACAAAATACAAAGTTGGAATTGTTCCTAATCGATTTGGTTTACAATCAGCAGATGAAATAGCATTTATTTGTATAAAGAATTGTGAATAAAGATTTTAATTTTTATCTACTTTGCAGTAATTGTTCCGGTCATCCATGGATGAACCATACAAAAGTAATCATATGTTCCAGCACTTGAAATTGTTGTGTCATAACTTGAACCAGGCATTACTAAACTACTATCCCATACTCCATCTGGTCCATCAGCTGGGGTTCCACTAGTAGATGTGTGTGGTGCTGTGTCACTGTTTACAAAAGATACTGTTCCACCAACTGCAACTGTTGCTGCATTTGGAATAAAGCAATCTGGTTCACAACCAGGTGTGGATGAACCAATAGCATTTTCAATTGAGATTGACATTGGTAATGCTGCTGCTTTCTCTGCTGCTGCTTTCTCTGCTGCTGCTTTCTCTGCTGCTGCTTTCTCTGCCATCATAGCTTCATGTTCAGCTGCGGCTTTGTCAGCTGCGGCTTTGTCAGCTGCCTGTGCTGCTACATAATCATCAGTAATTCCTAAGATAGTAACCTCAGTGGCTCCTGCTAAAAATGGAATGCTCAATATTGAACCTGTTTGTGTGAAATCATGAATTTCCTCACCATCAACTAAAACAAAATATGTACCATCGGCAAATGGTTCAACAACACTGGATGAGATAGTAATAGTTAGGTTACCATCTAGTCTTGCATCAATTAAAACATTGACAGAGTTGTTATCAGAATCACCAACTATACTATCAACTACAGCACCACGTATGTTGTAAGATAAAACATCTGTGAGATCATCATCACTTGGTGTCATTATTGGTGCTTGTGCAGGTGCTGATTCTTCAACAGCCGCCTGTGGAGGTGGTGAATATGTTTGAGTAGGTGCTGATTGAATTGGTGATGGTTGTGATGTTTCAAATGTTCCACCAGAAATCAGACCTATCATCACAGCAGTAATTCCAATTGCAAATGCAATTCCAAATTTATCTGCTGATGTCATTATTTCAACGACTGCTACACCATATTAAAAACCTAATGCTGAAATATGCTAAATTAATTCAAAAATTTATTTGGTATAAGATAATTGATAAATTATGTCCGAAGTTGATACCACAAAAAATGTCTATTTATTTACCCATGGAAGAATGGACTTGGAACAAAAAGCAATTACTGCTCTTGAATCTAAGGGATTTTCCAAGGATAACATAATTAGTGCGAGTCCTCAGAAGGCAGGTGAAGTTGGTGATTATATGGCAATGCTATGGATGCCGCCAAATCCAGACCATATTAAAATCCAAAAAATTACTAAAGTTGAACCTTGTGAGCCTGAAGGAATGATTGGAGTTTGGAAAGGTGTTTCAAAAGATGATCTTTTTGAGATTAAATTAGAATAATTATAACTCATCTAAGATACTGGAGATAAAACTATCATACTCTTCATCTGAAAATTTTATTATATCAAATTTTTTTTCTTGTCTTGCAATATGAATTGATTCTATATGATAACATGGCTTTTTGTTTTTCAGCATTCCAAAATAGTATCCAGAACATGAACAAAAATTTGATTCTGGATCTAGCCAATGTTCTTTTTCTTTACCAACAATTGTCCAAATACTCCTTTGGCTAGGCTCAAATAAATGAAGTTTAACACGATTTTGTGAAATAACTTCATTCATTTTTCTAGATTTTTCATTCATAAGAATTTAATCTAGTACAAACCTATAATGTTGATGGTCAAAATTAGAATTATTAGATCAGAGCCAGCATTATTGCTTGAAGGGGAAAAAAAATACTTGGTGATAACAGATTTACATATTGGATTTGAAAATGATTTTGCATCAAATAAAATTGAGATAGGGAAAAATTCGTCTGTAAATGAAACAATTGCAAAATTAAAAAAAATAATTAAATCGGAAAACCCAGAATCAATTATTTTCTTAGGTGATATTAAATCAAGCATTAAAAGAATTTCTAATGCAGAATGGAAAGAAGTTCCTTATTTCTTTGAAGAAATGAAGAGGTATGCTAACTTGATTTTGATACCAGGTAATCATGATGCAAATATTCAAAGATTAATTCCAGAAGATGTAACTGTAACAAATTCAATAGGATTCGTTATAGACGATGTATTGTTAACACATGGACATGCATTACCAACAAAAAATTTTTCAGAAATTAAAAAAATTGTAATGGGACATATTCACCCAGTATTTTTTAATAATGATTCATTGCTAAATGGGGAACGTGTATGGATTTCATTAAAAGCAAAAAAAGACCAGATTTTTGCATCGTCGTTTGGCGAATTAGAAATTACGATTGTCCCATCATTCAATCCATATTTTTATGCAACACAAAAGCGATTTTATAAGAAATCAATCTCGCCAATAATTGAAAAATTAAAACACGTAGAAGAAGCTAGGGTAGTTACATTAGATGGAACTATAATTGGAAATGAGTCGATATTAGAGAATTTGATCTAATTTTCGTATGGCTGTAACGGTTTCTTGGTAGTTTCATTTGTTTGCAGCCATTCAAGGGTTTTACAAAATGATTCTGATAATTCAGGCGTAGTTAGAACTGGAATTCCTAATTCAAGTGATTTTCTTCGTATTTGATATTCATCATATAACATCCCAACATATTTTTCGAGAGTAGATGTACTTGGTATATTTACAATAAAGTCAATTTTTCGTTCATGTAAAAGATCAGCAATGTTAGGTTTTCTATCTGGTTCACTAATCTTATGTACAATTTCAACATCACCAAGTTTTTCCTCTAAAAATTCTGCAGTATGTTCTGTTGCCATTAGTTTAAACCCTAATTTTTTTAGTAACGCAATAGTTGGAAGTAATTTTTCTTTGTTTTCTGCTCCTCCAATTGTAATCAACGCAGCACCACTTTTTGGTAGATTATATCCAACAGAGGTCAGTCCTTTAGATAATGCATCATAAAAGCTATCCCCAAAACATGCAGCCTCACCAGTTGATTGCATTTCTACACCAAGAACAATATCTGCGCCATCTAATTGCATAAAGGAAAATTGTGGAACTTTGATTCCATGTATTGGAATCTTCTGCCATTTTCCTGAAGGTATTTCTGGTAATGATTTTCCAAGTACTGCTTTAGCTGCAAGAGATATCAAATTAGTTCTAACAAGTTTAGATACAAAAGGCATTGAACGCGATGCTCGTATGTTTAATTCTATTACGTATTCTTGATCATTGTGAATAAGAAATTGTAAGTTGAATGGACCTTTAATTCTAAATTCTTTTGCAATACGTATTGTAGAATCTGTAATATTCTCAATAATCTTATTGCTTAATCGCCAAGGTGGTATACACATCATTGCATCACCAGAATGAACACCAGCACTATCAATGTGTTCAACGATTGCACCAATTATCACATTTTCACCATCAGATACTCCATCAACATCAACTTCAAGTGAATTCAACATGAATTTTGAAATTACCACTGGATGATCTGGAGATACTATAGCAGCGTTTGTTGTAAATTGTTTTAATTCCTCCTGAGACCAGACAACCTTCATTGCAGCACCACTTAGGACATATGATGGTCTAACCAAAACAGGATAACCAACATCTAGTGCAAAGTTTTTGGCATCAGTAATGTTGGAGAATGCTTGCCATAATGGCTGTTTGATGTGTAGTTTATCTAATATTGCACTAAACTTGGAGCGATTTTCTGCTCTATCTACATCTTCAGCACTTGTTCCAATCAGATTAATTCCATTTTCTGCAAGTTTAGGAGTAAGATTGTTTGCAGTTTGACCTCCTACAGAAGTAACAATTCCCTTTGGATTTTCAAAGTCGGCAATGTCTAAAATTCTTTCAAGCGTTAATTCTTCAAAATATAATCTGTTACAAATATCATAATCAGTAGATACAGTTTCAGGATTGCAATTTACAACACTGACATTTTTTTCGCCATTTTCCTGGAGACCCCAAACCATATTTACCGTTCCCCAATCAAACTCTACACTACTTCCAATTCTATAAGGTCCAGCCCCTAGTACTACTACTCCTTGGTCAGAATTATCAAGTTTAACATCATTAGTGCCGCCTCCATAAGTCAAATAAAGATAGTTTGTTTGTGCAGGCCATTCTGCAGCAAGTGTATCAATTTGTTTCACAGAAGGAATTATATCAAAATTTTTTCTCATACTACGAATTTCTTGATTAGTTGTATCTTTTGCACGTGCAATTTGATTATCTGAGAATCCTAATTTTTTTGCTGTATGTAATAATGGTTTGTCTAATTCATTCTGTTTCAATTTTTCTTCAGTGTTTACAATGTTTTTTATTTTTTCAATAAACCAAGGATCGATGGAGGATAAATCATAAATTTTTTTAACAGAAATTCCTTTTTTTAGAGCAGCCGCTACATAGTACAAAATAAAGTCATCATGTGCTTGAAGATGTTGTTCGATAGATTCTTCGTCAAATTTTTTACCATTTGCACGATTCAAAACAAGACCATCATTTCCAATATCTAACATTCTAATTGCTTTTTGGAGGGATTCCTCAAACGTCCTACCTATCGCCATTACTTCACCTACAGATTTCATTGTCGGACCAAGTTTTCTATTTGCTAATTCAAATTTCTCAAAATCCCATCTAGGATGTTTACATACTATGTAATCCAATGATGGCTCAAAACATGCTGTTGTTGCTTTGGTAATGCGATTTATTAGTTCAGGAAGTGTATAACCAAGCCCAATTTTTGCAGACATGTATGCAAGTGGATATCCAGTTGCTTTACTTGCAAGTGCGGAGGAACGAGAGAGACGGGGATTAATTTCAATTGCTACGTATTCATCAGAATCAGCATCTAATGCATATTGTATATTGCATTCTCCTACAATACCAACATGTTTTGTTGCTCTTATTGCAGCAGAACGAAGCATATGATATTCATGATTATTAATTGTCTGTGAAGGGGCCACTACTATATTATCACCAGTGTGAACCTTCATTGAAAGTACATTTTCCATATTACAGACAATTACATTGTTTCCTCCATAATCTTGCATTACTTCATACTCAATTTGTTTCCAATGTCCAACATATTCCTCAACTAAGATTTGCCCAACAAGACTAGCTGCCAAACCACGTCCAGTAATTTCATGAAGTTCAATTTCATTATGAGCTACACCCCCACCTTTACCCCCAAGTGTGTATGCAACACGAACAATTACAGGATATCCCAATTCTTCAGCTACCTTTTTTGCATCATCAAATGTATGAACAGTTTTACTTCTGAGTACAGGAACACCACATTCTTGCATATTATCTTTGAATTTCTGTCTATCTTCAGTTGCCATTATTCCGGGAATCTGAGTCCCTAAAACCCGTATTCCATATTTTTCTAAAATTCCCATCTCATCTAATTTAACACCACAGTTCAAGGCGGTTTGACCACCATAAGACAACATGATTGAGTCAGGACGTTCGTTTTCAACCACAGACTCTACATACTTTGGTGTAACTGGTTGAAGATACACTTTGTCAGCAAATCTTGTGTCAGTTTGAATTGTTGCAATATTTGGATTAATCAAAACACTTTGCAATCCATCTTCTTGAATTGCCTTTAGACATTGGCTTCCAGAGTAATCAAATTCTCCTGCTTCCCCAATTTTTATTGCACCACTACCTAGAACAAGAATTTTTTTGATAGATTCATCATTAGGCAGTATCTTTCCCCTCCATAATTTCTTTCAAATTTTCAAATACAAATTTACAATCATAAGGTCCTGGCGATGCTTCAGGATGAAATTGAACCGCAATGCATTTTTCATTTTTATGTTTTATACCTTCAACAGTTTTATCATCTGCATTAGAAAACCACAGATTAAATTCAGAATTCGATAAGGAATCAGGATTTATACAATATCCATGATTTTGACTTGTTACATATACCTGATTATTATCTAAATTGATACAAGGTTTATTCTGACCACGATGACCATACTTTAATTTGTAAGTTGAAGCACCTCCTGCAATACCAAGTATTTGTGCACCAAGACAAATTCCAAGTGTGGGAATTTCTTTTTTGATTAATTCTTTTGCAGTTTCAATTGTATCTGGACAGTGTTCAGGATCACCGGGACCATTACTGACAATTACGCCTTTTGGATTATGTGATAGAATTTCATCAATTGATGTATTCCAAGGAACTTTAATTGCGTTATAACCTAACTCACGAATGTTTCTGATTATTGCGTTTTTTGTTCCAGTGTCAATTAGGACAATATTGTCTTTGTCACTCCCAATTTTTTCACTAGTTTCAGTTGATACAACACTCATGAAGTTTTCATCATTATAGTTGGTAGCATCTTTTAGTTGCTCCATAACTTCATCAACATTAATTTCAGTATCAGATACACAGATAGCAGCCATCATAACACCAGACTGACGAAGTTTTTTAGTTAATTCACGAGTATCAATTCCTGATATTCCTGGAATTTTTTCATTATTCATCCATTCATCAAGAGTCATTGAAAGATTCCAATGACTAGCAGTTAGTGATAATTCATGTATTACTAAGCCACGGGCTTGGATTTTAGAAGATTCAAAATATTTTGATACACCATCATCATTTTGAAGCTCAGGATCTGGGACTCCATAATTTCCAACCAATGGATATGTCAAAGTTAGAATTTGCCCACTGTATGATGGATCAGTTAGTGTTTCAGTATAACCTACCATTCCAGTATTGAAGACAATTTCTCCTACGGATGTAGTAGAAAATCCGAATCCCATACCATCAAAAACTGTGCCATCAGAAAGGATCAGCTTCCCATTTTTTTCAGCGTGCTGTGATTTTTTTATGGAAATTGTAACCCTTCACATGTCGACATGATTCTAGATTTAAATTTTGTGTAATGATCGCAAACAAATCAAAGTGCGCGGAATTGATCACTCCATTTGTGATATGCACGAACCATTTCTATGGAAACACTAGGTTTTCTTTTGATCTTAATATTCTTAAAATCCATCATGGTTAATTCTCTAGGCATACTTGCTACCTCACCTGCTATAGGCTCACGATAATCTGGCGATCTAAATAATTCATTTACAACTTCCATTTGCACACTTTGACAAACATCTCTAATATCACTAGCACTATAACCGTCAAATTGCTTTGCAAGACTAAGAGAATTTACACGTGAATTCTTTTTCAATGGTGAGGTATAGAGATCAAATAATTTTTCTCTAGCCTCTGTAGAAGGTAATGAAACATAAATTCGCTTTTGAAATCGTCTAAGAAATGGATGATCAAGACTCCAAGGTTTGTTTGTGGCACCAATTACATACATCATTAATTCTTTCCCCTTACCATTTACGCCATCCATTTCAGACAAAAATTGGTTTTTAGCCCTTATTTCACCACCAACCTCACTGTTTCTTTCACCGAGTAAAGAATCAACTTCATCAATGAAAAGAATTACGGGTTTTCCTTCTTTTTCACAATATCCACGTGCCATTGCAAAAAGTTTTGAAACATTTTTTTCTGCTTCACCAAGCCACTTACTCATCATAGATGCTGCATCTACAACAATGAAGTATCCATCTAACTCATGCGCAGTAGCAGCTGCAAGCATTGTTTTTCCAGTTCCTGGTGGTCCGTACAATAGCATTCCCTTAGGCCATCCAAGTGGAAACAAGTCTGGTCGTTTACTTGGAAAAACTATTGATTCTTTTAATGCCTTTTTTGCATCGTCTAATCCAATTACTTCACTCCATTTCACATCAGGTTTTTCCTTTAGAATAAGATCTTCCATACTGTCATCTGACTTTGGTTGAGCCCTTGCAATTGCTTTTTTCTGTTCTTCTGGTGATGCATTAGGATCTAAAACTGGTTCTATATTTCCAGCACGTGTATTTTGAAGTTCTTTAACCCTATTTTGATATGCACGTATTCTTTCAGTATAGATTTGATTTAATTTACTATCAGGATACAATCTCATTAATTTCATTAATGTAGCAGTTGCATTCTGATATCCAGAAATTGCCATTCCATATGCACCCTGTGAATCAGCCTTTATTGCATCTGAAGCATACTTGCTAGCACTATTTTCCAATTCTTGTGGAGCCATACTCATTTTAATTCACTAATGACTTCCCTGTAGATTTGACTAGGTATTCACGTGAGTAAATTGCTGTCAAATATTTGGTTAAAATTATTCAACTGCATTTTGTGCCTAACACGTGTAATTAATGTGTGGAATTAAGAAATTGAGACTCAAATTCTTTGATTTTCTTCATTGAAAAATCTGCGGATATTGATAGTTCATCAATTTTCCCATCCATAGTTTCTAATGAATTAATAGTGGAATTTAGTATGTCCACAAATTTTTTCATGTGTTGATATGTGGTTTTTTTACTTTCATACTTAGTAAGTACTAATTCACACATTGTAAGAATTTTGTATAAATCTTCTAATTCAGACGGCTCTAATTTTTCAATTATAACTTTCTTATCACCAAAAGTTGACAGTTTCTTCTCAACTGTGGTTATTAGATTTCTTACTTCCAGTAAATTTCTTTGAGAATCATTTTTTTGTATTTTCATAAAAACTACCATTTGTTGTTAAACATTAGGCTAGAACGTGTAAATTTTAGAGTGGTACATCAAAAATGATTTAGTTACACAAGAGGAAAAAATAAAAAGAAAAGAGAAGTTGGATAATTGTGATTGAAGAGAGGTTAAAAGAACTTGGCATTATCCTACCTGTTCCCCCAAAACCTGCAGGTTCATATGTTCCTGTAGTAGTTTCAGGAAATCTAGTATTTGTATCAGGTCAAATTCCTATCGAAGATGGTAAGCTGAAATATCAAGGAAAAGTTGAAAATGATCAAACAATAGAAAATGCCCAATGTGCAGCTAGACTCTGTATTGTTAATGGACTATCCCAAATCAAGACATATTTTGGCACATTAGATAATATACAAAAAATAGTTAGAATCTCAGGTTTTGTTAATTCAAATGAGAGTTTTACAGCACAACCAAGAGTAATTAATACCGCGTCTGATCTACTGGTAAATATTTTTGGTGAAAAAGGTAGACATTCACGAATTGCAGTTGGTGTTTCAAGTTTACCGTTAAATGCAACTGTTGAAATTGATATGATAGTAGAGATTACTGATTAAATTTTTGATACTGACTTTTCTAATTCTTCTGCTAATGCTTCATAATCAGAACGAGACTTGCCAATTTCTTTTAGTTTAAGATCTTCAATTTTTCCTAAACGGTCATCTACTTCTTTTGAAACATTATTCAATCTGGAATCTGCCATCATGAATAATCTGTTGTTCTCTTTCCACAAATGCTCTCTTACATGTATGACATAGTTTTGTAACGATGCAATAAGTTCCTCTGAATCACCTGATTCAAGATATGCTTTTGCACTCACCTCAATCTGTCCTGCAAGTTGGTTAGTAATTTTATGTTCCATAATCATTCTTGGTATTGGACCCATTTTTGTTGGCATTCCAGATTGTCCTAAAGCAGGGAACAAAACTTCTTCCTCTTTGCCATGATGACACACATGTGTAAAATTATGTGTAAAATCAATAGTTGGTAAAAGTATCTGTTCAGGGATGCTCTTGCCATCCATAAGAAGTGATGTAGTAGTCTCAAGTGCATTAAGAACTTTTTCTATTAATTTGTGATCATTTCGTAATGATGTTGTTGACAATTTACTATCCTAGTGAATCATTTAGGTTTTTGATGAATTTTTTGATATTTTCTTTTGGTACAGATGCACCACACGCCTTATCATGACCACCACCAGATCCGCCTGCTTCTGTGGCAAGTTTATTGACAAGTTTACCTAAGTGCACTTTACATGCCTTAGAACCTCGAACTGATACAGCATAAATTCCATAATCTGTACGTTCTTTGTATGCAACACCAACGTCTTTTCCGGATAAACCTAAGACAAAATTTACTGCACCACTTGCACCAGAATCAAGTATTTCCATATAGCCTAAATTTTTCATTACCTTCATTGACTCCTTCACTTTTGATATAATTGCTGCAAGTTTTTCTACTTGAATTTGCGCAAATTCATATGAATTAGGAATTTCATGTGGATATTTGGATTCACTTAATTCATCAACAAGATACAAAAGATAATCTGGATCATTTTGGTGACCAACTATGTTATATGTTAAAACAGTTGCACTGATTAATGCAAATTGTCTATCAAATATCTGTAAAAGTTTTGAACCTAATGGACGATCTTCCATATAATCAGTAATAGCAGCACATGCTGCAATAAATGCCGAATGATCATTCAATTTTTTTTTGTATGCGTTGTAAACCTGAACAGTTGTACATTCATTAATATCATGAATAACTTTGACTTTAATTTCTTCTAATTGCTTTATTATTTTTTTGTCAAGATCATGATGATCAATGTATGTCACCTTAACACTACGTTTTCTTAAAGTGGTCAGAAGATCAACAAACTCACGTTCATTTTTCTTATTTAATCCTAGATCACAAACATAAAGTTCTTTCAGTTTTTGATCAGACTCTAATGGCTTCATAGAATCCATCATACCAGGGTAATCAACTAGTATAGAAGTACCACCAAAAGCCTGTTTTATGAGTGCAGCAGAACTTATCCCATCTGCATCTTCTTCATGTGATACACAAACTATCTTTGTCTTAATGGATTTTTTTGTAGAAACCATACACTGTTTTCATCTTTCCCTCATTTAAACCAAGAATGAAAAAATTGTATGAAACTATTTTGTTTTAGGCAAAAGTTTCTTCTGTTGTTTATTGAAATTTAATACGGATGAATAAATTTCATAAAATGTTCCACCAGATAATTGATTTTCACTATCAAATTTTTGAATTAGTTTTAAGAACTCTGGTGATGCATTAAGTATTGCATCATCAACCTGTTTTGCCAACTCACGCTCAATATGTGACATAAATTTTAATTAAAATTTGCGATATATGCCCGAACTTTGATAGATTAGACTAAGTACTAAATTTATTGACAAAGATGAGTCTTGAAAATTTAAAAGTCGTGTTTTGAGATGAAAAGTATGGAAACTAAAAATATCGGGCTGAGGGATATTACAGTCGCTGATACAAAAATATCTCACATTGATGGAAAAAAAGGAAAGCTAATCTATCGTGGATTTGATGTTTTGGATTTAACCAAAAATTCAAATTTTGAGGAAACTTGTTATATTTTATTACATGATCACTTGCCAACACAAAAAGAATTTGAAGAATTCAAAAGAAAAATACGAGATTCTCGACAAATTGCATCTCAAATGCAGAAAAATATGGGGAATTGGAGAAAAGATGCTGAGCCCATGGACGTTCTGCAAGCATTTGTTGCAGCATTAGCAGGATACTACAATGAAAAAGGCACTGCGAAAGAAATAAGCCATCAAAGAGCAATTAATTTGATTGCAAAAGTACCAACAATAGTTGCAAGTTGGGATAGAATTCGAAATTCTAAAGAACCGATCCAACCAGATTCAAGTCTAAGCCATGCTGCGAACTTTCTATACATGCTAAAAGGGGAAAAACCAGATAAAGAACTTGAACGAATTTTTGATGTATGTTTAATTCTTCATGCTGATCATACGTTTAACGCTTCAACATTTGCGGCAAGAGAAGTTGCTTCAACAAGAGCACATATGTATTCTGCAGTAAGTGCCGCAGTTGGTGCCTTAAGTGGCGAATTACATGGTGGAGCCAATTTTGAAGTTATGAAAATGCTCTTAGATATCAAAAATGAAAATAATGTTGAAGAATGGGTTACAAATCGATTAAAAAATGGTGATAGAGTTATGGGCATGGGGCATGCAGTTTACAAAACGGTTGACCCAAGATCAACTGTTCTAAAAGAATTATCAAAAACACTTGCCAAAAAAACACAAATGCCATGGTATGATATTACAAAAAACATCGAAGATTCAACTGTTAGATATATGAAAAAGGAAAAAAAGAAAGAAATTTTTCCAAATGTGGATCTTTACAGTGCATCAGTCTACTACATGCTAGGAATTCCTATGGATCTAAATACACCGATATTTGCAGTTTCAAGAGTGGCAGGATGGTCTGCTCATGTAATTGAAGAAAGATTTGCTGAGGCTGCCCCAAAACCAATGCTGTATAGGCCTAAAGCAGTCTATGTTGGAAAATATGATGGTCCGCAAGGTTGTGCATACATTCCAATTGATAAGAGAAAATAGAAAATTAATTTCTTGTTCTTAGCCAGTCTTTTGCCTTTGAATTGATGTCATTTGTATAAAGCACTTCAAAGACCATATCATAAAATGTGATTCCTTTTTTTTGTGCCTGTGCATCAAGCCATTTTATGCCATCAGCAAGTTCAGGATCAAACTCAGAAAAATCCACAAGTTCGTCTACCATTTTTTTAAAGAAATTATGTGATTTCATCATGAAAACGGTTTTCATAATTGATCATTAAGCCCAGAATTCAAATTATGTTGATAAAGCACTTCTATTTGATTGACATATGGAGCATGAATTATTCTTTGATGGAACTGTAAAGAAATATTCATGGTCAATAAAAACTAGCGATGAAATAGTAAATCAATCCAGAGTACATCCTCCATCATACCTATCAGGAGGAAAATTAGACGTTCAAAACGAAAAAGAATCAAAATTTATCGCACTTCATGTGGGGATTTATTGGGGTCTTGGTGTGTTTATCATCAAAGACTACGATATAGTGAATGTAATGTGTGATTCAAATGAAACATATGAAATTTTATACAATAACACTTCAACAGATAATCAAATAATTAATGACAAAATTCATTTCATAAACCAATTAACAGATCACAGAAATCTAAAAATCGTGTACAAAATTATCAAGCCCGAAAATAATCTAGCAACAAAATACCTTTCAACTGAAAATGAAGAATTTGTAGGAAAAAATTCTAGGGACTTTGTTTAAGAATCACACCTATATCGTTCACATTTGTATGAGTTGGTCCAGTCCATATTAATCCACCAAACTTTCTAAAGAAATTAAATGAGTCATTATTTTTTAAAAATTTATCACACGGTTCCATCCTAACAGTAGATACAATTGCGCCTGCAAATTTAGTATTACCATCAATACCATCAGTACCAATTGATGAAATTATACATGAGTGATTTTTTTATTTTTTTGATAAATGTAAAACTAGTTCTTGGTTTCTTCCACCCATTCCTTTACCTAAGACATCAACTGTGGTTTCACCACCAAAAATTATGCATGACTTTTTTGTGGTCTTTAATTTTCTAGAAATTTTATTTGCTGCAATCATAACATTAGAATTTAAATTAGAAACTATGGATGTAGTATATCCTAATTTCTCAGATTTAATTTTCATGGCAATGAGGGAATTTTTATTATTTCCAATTATGACATTTCTTAATTTTGGTTTTAATGGGGTTTCACTGATTTTCCCATTTTTACCGTTGTTTAAAACAGTAATTACATTTCTTGGTATTTTTTTCTCAATTTTATATTTTCTAATTATTTTTAATGCGTTTGAAAAAGTGGTTTTATCAGCATATGTAATGCCAGACGATATTGAACTTAGATCATCGCCTATTACGTCTGATAAAACAAAGGAAATTCCAGAGCCTGGCATAGTCTCAACCAATTTGCCACCTTTAATTTTTGAAATATGTTTTCTGACACAGGAAATTTCATTGATATTTGCTCCACATTTGATTAATTGTTGATTAACACGAATTTTTTCTTTAAGAGAAATCATGTTAGGTAATGTAACCAAGGCAGAACCGCCACCAGAAATTAAAAATATTATAAAATCATTTTTTGTAGTTGAATCAACAAAATTTTTTATGTATTTACCTGCCTTTAGACTATTCGTATTTGGTAATGGATGACCTGCTTTAAAACGGCGGATGTTTTTTTGATGAAACAGTGCTTCTTGTCTTGATGGAATTACAATAATTCCACTTCTAAAATCTACTTTTGATGATACAAATTTTGCCATGGAATCTGCGGCTTTTCCAATTGCAATTAGATACACATTATCGAATTTGTTAAGGTTGATTGTGGATTTTCCAAGTTTTATCTTATTCTTAAAAAAATATTTTGTAAGTCCAATTTGGGGATTTGCATATAATAATCCTTCATCAAGAATTTTTATTGCATCATAAATTTTTTTATCATTTTTTAGTCTATAGTTAGTTTTTAGCATCTATGTAATGAAAGAAAAAATGACTTAAAGTCTTTCTAGGTTGTAAGATATAAAAAGAGAAGGAAAATCCAGATTGTATGGATAAAGTATTACTTCCAAAAAAGATTGAGTTTGGTGAAAATGCACTGTCAGAAGCTGAATATCCAAAAAATGCATTGGTAGTAACAACTGCTCCTCCGGCACTATCTGATAAATGGCTGGATAAAATGGGAATTAAAGATTACATGTTGTTCGATAAAGTTACACCAGAACCATCAATTGATGATGTTAATGCTCTAATATCTGAATATAAAGAAAAAAAACCATCTGTATTGATTGGTCTTGGCGGTGGAAGTTCACTTGATGTTGTAAAATACTCTGCATCAGAATTTGGTGTAGAGAAAATTTTAATTCCAACAACATTTGGTACAGGAGCCGAAATGACAACATATTGTGTGCTTAAGTTTGATGGAAAAAAGAAATTATTGCGAGAAGACAGATTCCTTGCAGATAGAGCAGTTATTGATTCTTACTTTATGAATGGAACCCCAGAACAAATTCTTAAAAATTCAGTCTGTGATGCATGTGCACAAGCAACAGAAGGATATGATAGTAAACTTGGAAACAACCTAACAAGAACACTATGCAAGCAAGCATTTGACGTACTTTATGATGCAATAATTAATGATAAGCCAGAAAATTATCCATATGGCTCTATGTTATCAGGAATGGGATTTGGTAACTGTTCCACTACATTAGGACATGCATTGTCATACGTATTCTCAAATGAGGGAGTTCCTCATGGATATTCACTGTCGTCTTGTACTACTGTAGCACATAAACACAACAAATCAATATTCTATGATAGATTCAAAGAAGTAATTGAGAAGTTAGGATTTGACAAGATGGAACTAAAAGCTGATGTAAGTGAGGCAGCAGATGTTGTTATGACTGATAAAGGACATCTAGATCCAAACCCAATACCAATTTCAAAAGAAGATGTCGTTCAATGTCTGAATGATATTAATTCTGGAAATCTCTAATCATACATACTATAAAACTAACACACATAATTTCTAACACTTTATAAAATGCCTATTAACATGAAGTACAAAGGATTGAGATAATGATAAAATTTGGAATCCAAAATGGACTTAATGTTGCAAGAGCAGGTTATACTGAAGATCAAATTTTAACTGCATGTATGCTTGCGGACAAAACTGGATATGACTCAATTTTCTACATGGATCATACAAATGTGCCTCAATGGAAAAATGCAATTGTTCTTGACCCATGGGTAATGCTTTCATCAATTGCTGCTGTCACAAATAATGTTGAGCTTGGAACATGTGTTACTGATGCAATAAGAAGACATCCATCAAACATTGCATTAGCTGCTATTACATTAGATAGAGTGTCAAAAGGACGAGCTATTTTGGGTATTGGTGCAGGAGAAGCACAGAATTTAAAAGAATTTTGTATTCCATTTGACAAACCAGTTTCAAAATGGGAAGAGCAAATACAAGTGATCAAAACACTATATGGCTCAACACCTGATAACACCGTAGACTTTGAAGGTAAATATTACAAATTGGAAAGCGCGTGCTTACAAGCACCACCTATAAGAAAACCATTCCCACCAACATACATGGCTTCTGGTGGAAAAAGAACTCTAGCACTAACTGGAAAATATGGTGAAGGTTGGTTACCGATTGGCTATACACCAGAATTGTTTGAGGACCACAAAGATCAAATCGTTGACTCAATGAACAAAAATGGACGAACTGAGGAAGAAAAAGAGAACTTTTCAATGGCATTAGACGTAGATGTGTACTTTTCAGATGATGGGGAAGAATCATGGGCAAAGATGAAAGAAGCTGTAAAAGTTAGTTTGTTTAAGCCAGAAATTCTTAGAGTTCATGGTCTAAAAGACATTGAAGGTTTTGATTTTGTGAAATACTTTACAGAATATTCCATGTCTAATCAAGATTGGATTGTTAAGATGCGTGAAGCGGCAACAAAAATTCCTGATAATATTGCAAGATCATCTACTGGTGTTGGAACGCCTGATGATGTAATTCAAGTGTTTGAAAGATTCCTAAAAGCTGGAGTTAATCATTTTGTAATAAGATTCTGGGGTAAAAATTATTTTGGCTCAATTGATAAATTTGCAAGTAAGGTAATTCCATACTTTAAAGATCAACAAAAATAAACACTAGTTCCTAACCTATACAATATGCAATTACTTGGAAAATTAGAAATAAAGTCAAAGGAAAAAATCATAGAATTTTTAAGTTCCGAGTCAACTGGCCGAATTGCAAGTATAGATAAAAATGGATTTCCACAAATCATACCAATGAATTTTGTTTTTATTAATGATGTAATCTATATGCATTCTCACATAAGAGGCGAGAAGCTAGAAAACATTAAGCGAAATGATAAAGTTGGATTTGAGGTAGATAGAAATTTAGAATTTTTACCATCTTATTTCTTTGATCCTACTGATGCATCACTTGCTGACACCCTATACATCAGTGTGGTTATGAAAGGAACATGTCAAATTATTGAAAATAATGAAGAAAAAACATTAGCACTAAATTCACTAATGAAAAAATATCAGCCTGAAGGTGGTTATGAGCCAATAAACCCAGAAATGGACGTATTAAATGAGGTTGCAGTAATCAAAGTGACCCCAAGTACTATACGCGGTAAATATAAGATTGGTCAAAATTTGAAACATACTGAAAAACTAGAATTGGCAGAAAATATCTTTAAACGTAATTCTAAGACATCAAAAAATACACTAGAAATTATGGGTTTCTCATTGTCAGGTGATAGAATAGAGTTGGAAAAAGATGTTGAATGGTAATTTAATATCAATTTTTATAAAGATTTTATGGACAAAATGATCACATGTCAGATTCCACAATTGATGATGCATTAAAACTTCTAGAAACTGGTAGAGGCAGTCAAGATCGACTGAAAAAAATCATCGAGAATTTCCAACAGAAAAGCTTAATCTCATTAGAGGACAGAAAATATGTTGAGGCACTAGTGTCTCAATATTTATCACCACGCCAACGTGTGAAGATGAAAAAAATCGAGCCCAAAAAAGACCAACCAACAAATTTTCCAAGAATTAGAAAAGCCGTAAAATCGGAATTTAGTACTAAAAAAAATACAGAAAATCCAAGGTCAAATTCAGAAAAACAAACATTTGACAAACAAGATATAAAATTTTGTATAGAATGTGGTACTGAAAATCCTAATTCAAATAATTTTTGTAATAATTGTGGTTCTATTCTATCAACTAAAGAATCAAACACAATTAGAACAGATTCACAATCATTTAGAAAAGAAGGAAAGAAAAATACTTTTGCAGAATATGAAAGAGAGTATTTGAATAGAGTTACGGGTGAAACAGATAACTCATCAGAAAAAGATACTTCGTTGGAAGAAAAATTTGTTAAACAGATTGAACATGGCATACCAAAAACGAAAAAATCTTCATCATCAGGAAAGATTGCTGGAATAATTGGAATAATTGCGATAATAGTTATTGGCGGTGGTGCAGCAGCACTGACATTAGATTTTGATATATCAAATAATACAACTGTATTAGAACGTGCCACATGTGATAGCAAAACTATACTTGTATCAACAACTAAAATTCCAGGATTCCCAGATCCTGAAAAGGATTTACAGCATTATTTGGATCGATACAGTAATGAGCCAAACTACGCTGATTGGTTTGATAGAAACTTCCCAGGAATGACCATAGAAGAGATTGTGTGTTAGTTTTAATCTATGACTATTTGACTATCTATTCTAGTCCTTCTAATATTCTTGTCTTACAATGAGTACATCGTTTTAATAATTCGTTGTAACTGTTATCTATATCCACAAAACCAAAATTAAATACCTTAAATTTTTGAAGAGGTGAATTATGATTCATTCCTCTAGATTTCATTTCTGAGACTAATTCTGCATGTCTTGATTTTATATTATGGACTTCAACAAGACCATTCTCTCTATATCCATTTAGTTTTTTGTTCTTATTTATTGTTCCAACAAACATATGTAATTCTACATGTTCACCTAACAGGTGTTTCCTACACAACATGGTTGGATCAATCATCCACATCCTCATTTTAATCCCTCAGCAAAATTCATCCAAAGATGATTCACGTAATGGTTGTGCTGAAAATCCTTGATGAACTAAGTCCTGTGCAAACTCATCTACAAAACCATGTATAGTATACACCTTTTCAGCTCCTGACTCCTTTACCAATTGAATTAGTTCATTATAATCACAATGATCACTTAATGGAATAGTGTAATCTGTTCCTCTACTAAAACCAAATTTTTTTGACTTTGCCCATCCAGTGAATCCAACTGTTACTGCTCCATACTTATGCTTCATTTCTTGTATGAATTGATTTTTTGAGCTCATCATCGGTGCTACCATAACCCATGGTTTCTTTTCTAGTAAACCATTTAATTTTGCTTCTGAATAACTAATTTCTTCCCTTATTGGTACGCCAAGTTTTCTGTGTAAATCATTCATTTTTTTTACGGAATCATGGTAATACATTGGTTCCCAACTATCAAACAACTGAGAAATTGTTTGGGACTTTCCAAGCTCATAGCCGAGCAGTAACACAGGTCTTCCATTTGAATATAAATCTGCAATTATTTCGTTAACCTGTTCAACAATTTGATTAATTGTTGGAAATGTGAATTCTGGTAAACCAAATGTGCATTCAGTAATCAGTGTTTTACATTTTGGAACTTTAGCACCCTTTAGAAAACCTCTGTCACGTAAAGTGATATCTCCCGTGTAGAAAACATCATCAAAAAGTAGACCTTTTGAGCCTAAAATATGACCAGTGTCAATTAGTGAAAAATCATCTAATTCACTCTGCGAATCAAATGAAAAACCACGAATTTTAGCAATTTCAGATGTCTCCTTAGATGTAATAATTTTACCTGAACCACCGTTTGGTAGATGGTCTATATGTGCATGTGAAACGAAATTAATGCCTTCATTTTGTACGGTTTTTGGATCAAGATATACTGAAGTGTTGTTATTTCTATATCTAATACCATTTTTTGTTAACCTAACATTTCCCATGTAATTCTAACTCGTATTTTGATTATAAATTACAATATTGATCGATTGTTCACAAACCAATGCTTTATTTTAATGACATCATAAAAGAGATTATTGCAAAACTTGGGAATATTAATTTCTGGTAGAGGTAGCAACATGGAATCAATTCTAAAAGCAATAAAAAAACAAAGAATTCCAATTAATCCATCGATTGTAATATCAAATAAACCAGATGCCAAAGGATTGAAAATTGCAGAGAAATTAGGTGTTAAAACATTAGTTATTGACAGTAAAGAATACAAAAATAAAAGAACCCAATATGATAAGAAAATAATTAAGGAATTAGAAAAAAATGGTGTAACACCAAGAAATGGACTTGTTTGTCTAGCAGGATTTATGAGAATTATTAGCCCACATTTTATCAAAAAGTATAAAAATAGAATTTTGAATATTCACCCAGCATTACTACCTGCATATCCTGGATTAAATGCACAGAAACAAGCTATACAAAATGGAGCAAAATTTTCAGGATGCACAGTACATTTTGTTGATGAAGGTGTGGATTCTGGTCCAATTATTTTACAATCAGTAGTTAAAGTTAGAAATAATGATAATGAAAAAACATTATCAAAAAGAATTCTAACAGAAGAACATAAAATCTATCCAGAAGCAGTAAAACTTTTTGCAAAAAAGAAAATTCATTTGTCAGGAAAACGAGCTATGTTACTTGATTAGAAATCAAGAACCGCCAAAAAAATACAAAACTGTTAGCTTTTTTGTGTTACCAAAAAAATAATGCGGTGTGTTTTTTGGTACAAAAAATGCTTTTCCAGGCTTTAATTTATAATCATTTTTGTTAATTCGCAAGAAACCATTTCCTTTTAGCACGTAATACATTTCATCAGATTCATGTGGTTCTTGTGTATCCTCCTCGCCTGGATCTAATGACAAAACTCCAGCTGCTAAGGATTTTTTATCAAGAAATGTATTAAAATAAGAATTTGAGTTAGAAATTTGTTTTAGATATGCATCAGTGTCATATTCATATTTCATACATTAAATCAATACTATGAATCTAAAAATCTTAGTATAGTGTAATTAAATAAGAACAAATTCCTATTTTTTTCTATGACTGGCACAAAAATTGATGGCTTGGAAGTTGCTAAAAATGTCAAACAGAATGTATCAGAGATTGTTACAAAATTATCTGAACACGGAATTAAACCATGCTTAGCAACAATTCTTGTAGGTGAGAATCCGGCATCCCAAACTTATGTTAGAAATAAGCATAAAGCATGTGAAGAGGTTGGAATAACTACACAGGATCATCAACCATCGGCTGATATTACACAAGAAAAATTGAATGCATTAATTGATTCTCTCAATAATGATACATCTGTACATGGTATTTTATTACAACTCCCACTTCCTAGTGGATTAAATGAATTTGAGGCAACATCAAGGATTCTCCCAGAAAAAGATGTAGATGGATTAACACCACATAATGTTGGACTATTATCTATTGGAAGTGGAATACTAAAGCCATGTACCCCTTCAGGAATAATTGAGATGCTTGAATATTACAAAATTTCTCTTGAAGGTAAAAATGTTGTAATTATTAACAGAAGCAATCTTGTAGGTAAACCACTATACCATTTACTATTACAAAGAAGCTCTACAGTTACTACATGTCATTCTAGAACTCTGAATTTACAAGAAATTTGTAAAAATGCTGATATTGTAATAAGCGGCGTTGGTAATAGAGACAAATTTACACTTACAAGTGATATGATTAAAGAAAATGCAATAGTAATTGATGTTGCAACAACACATCATGATGGGAAACTAAAAGGTGATTCAAATTTTGATGAAATAATTTCTAAAGCATCATATGCATCACCTGTTCCAGGTGGAGTTGGTCCAATGACTGTTGCAATGCTTTTAAAAAATACTGTTACTGCAGCTGCATTAAGCAAAGGAATTGACATCAAATCCTGAAAAAGATGCTTTACGAAAGCATCTTTTAGAAAAAAGAGACGCTATGTCCTTTGAGATAATGGGAATTCACGCTCAAAAAATTTTATCAGAATTGAAAAAAATGAAATCATTCTCTGAAGCAAAATCAGTCGGGTGTTATTATTCCATTGGGAGTGAAGTGCAAACCAATAATATAATCAAATCCCTATTAGATGCAAAAAAAATAGTTTCTTTGCCTAAAGTCACTGATGACACAATGGTTTTTAGAAAAATTGATGATATAACAAAGCTTGAAAAAGGTAATTATGATATTTCAGAGCCTAAAGAAAATTGTCCTATCGAAGAAAACCACGATGTGGTACTAGTTCCATGCATAGGGTTAGACAATAATGGGAATAGAATTGGTTATGGCTATGGATTTTATGATAGATACCTTACAAAAAATGATTCAATCAAGATTGCGTTAACATATTCAAAACAAATTATAAAATCAATTCCAACTTCAGAACATGATGTTAAAATGGATTGGATTGTAACAGAAACTGATATAATTAAAACATCATAGATACGAAAGTCCCTTTTTTCCTATATCATTTCGTTGATACTTGTTTTCCCAATGAATTTTTTCTGCAACATTATATGCATTATTTATTGCATCATTTAGAGAAGAACCTAATGCAGTAACGCCCAAAACACGACCACCATTTGAGACAATTTTTCCATCATCATTTTTTGTTCCTGCATGAAAAACAAAAGAATTTTGAGGGATATTATCAAAACCAGAGATTTCATCACCTTTAGGATAAGAATTTGGATATCCATTTGATGCCAGAACAATACAAACTGCTGATTCATCTTTCCAAGAAATTTCTGATAAATCATTTAATTTTCCTTCTGATGAAGCTTTGAGATACTTGTACAAATCAGAGTTCAAACGCATCAATATTGGCTGACATTCAGGGTCACCCATTCGTACATTATACTCTAAAACATATGGTTTGCCATCACGAATCATTATTCCAGCATATAGAAATCCTCGAAACTCTATTCCCTCTTTACTCATTGATGAAATTGTTTTAGCAATAATTTCTTCTTGGATTACGTTACTAAGTTTGTCATCTATTACAGGTGTTGGTGAATATGCACCCATACCGCCAGTATTTGGTCCTTTATCATCATCGTAGATTCTTTTATGATCTTGACTTGTAGCCATAGGAATTCCTATTTGCCCATCACATAATGCAATGTATGATGCTTCAATACCATCAACTCTTTCTTCAATTATGATTTTTGAGCCAGCATCACCAAATTCTTTTTTGACCAGAATTTTATCAATTGCATCATTTGCTTCGTCGTTATTAGAACAAACAATCACACCTTTACCTGCTGCAAGCCCATCAGCCTTGATTACTACTTGTTTCTCATATGTACTGACAAATTCTTTTGCTTTTTGTGCATCATCAAATATTTCAAAATCAGCAGTTGGTATGTCATTTCTTTTCATAAATTCTTTAGCCCAAATTTTACTAGATTCTAATTGTGCAGCTTGTTTTGATGGACCAAATACTGCTAAACCCTTTTCAATGAACTTGTCAACTAGACCATTTGCCAGAGGTGCTTCAGGACCAACTACTGTAAAACAACTTTTTTCTTGAGCAAAATTTGCCAAAGCATCAATATCATCTACCGAAATTGGAATATTTTGTGATGTTCCACCATTCCCAGGTGCAACATAAACCTCATCAACTAATTCTGACTGAGATAACTTCCAAGATAAGGCATGTTCACGTCCACCAGAGCCAACAACTAAAACATTTACCAATAATTATACAACAGAATTGTACTATATATTCAAAGAGATTATTATTATAGGAAAAAACATTCCAGACGTTATATGAAACAAGTAGAAAACTTCGATATCAAAGAAATTGAAAAAATTGTCAATGAGGATTTGAAAAATAAGGACGTGGCAAAGATGATTCAAGACTCTGGTGATAAAACAGATGAAATCATGTTTATCGAGGGTCCGCCTACAATGAATGGAATACCTCATGCTGGTCATCTTCGAGGTCGAGTTTTCAAAGACTTGTGGTATAGATACAATGTCCTACTGGGAAATAAAGTAATTTTTAATGCAGGGTGGGATACACAAGGACTTCCAGTAGAGCTTCAAGCAGAAAAAGAATTAGGAATTGAAAATGGCAAAAATGACATTACAACACCAGAAGACATTGAAAGGCTTGTAACTGAATGTAAGAAAATTGTGAAAAAATACCATACCAAATGGGTTGAAGCCGATGACATGCTAGGAATGTCACTTAATCAAGATAATGCATACTGGACATACAAAGATGAATTTATTGAAAATGAATGGAAACTAATGAAAAAGGCATTTGAAAATGACATACTTACTGAAGGATTTAGAGTAGTAGCATACTGCCCAAGCTGCCAGACATCACTTAGTCATTCTGAAGTAAATCAAGGCTATGACATGGTAAAAGATCCGTCATTATACTATAAAGTAAAACTTGCACAGGAGGATAAATTTTTGATTGTATGGACTACAATGCCATTTACACTAGTTACAGATGCAATGGTTGGTGTAAATCCAAAAGAAGAATATGTAGAGATTGCAGTAAATGGTGAAACATGGGTTGTAGGAAAAACTAGACTAGAAGAATTCATGAATGAGGTAAAAATTGAGGACTACAAAATAGAAAAAACATTTCTAGGCTCTGAGATGGAGGGTAAAAAATACATTCACCCACTTTTAGATGAGATTCCAAAACTTGCAGAAATTGCAAAGCAAGACAACTATCATGTTACAGTTGCAGAAGATTTTGTTGATGTAAACGCAGGAAGTGGTCTTGTGCATTTGTCACCTGCAAATGGTGAAGAAGACCATAACATTGCAATAAAAAGAAAAGTCACAGTTTTTTCTCCAATTGATGATGCAGTAAAATTTACTGAAGATGCAGGAAAATATTCAGGATTATTTGTTAGAGATGCTGATGAGAAATTAGTAGAATCAATCAAAGAAAAAAATGCCCTAGTAAAGATTGGTAAAATTAAACACAAGTATCCTCTTTGCTGGCGTTGCAACCATGGACTAGTCTGGCTTGCAAGAAGAGAGTATTTTTACATGCTTGATAAGCTTGATGACAAAGCAATCAAGGCAGCTGAAGATGTAGAGTACTTTTTTGAGGCTCCAAAGAACCGATTTTTAGAAATTATCAAAGAAAAGCACCCATGGTGTATATCACGTGAACGCTTTTGGGGCTGCCCAATTCCAATATGGAACTGTAAAGAGTGTGGTAACATAGAAAGACTATTTTCAAGAAAAGAAATCATAGAGGCGTCATCAGAACTTCCTAATGGCGAAGACTTTGAGCTACACAGACCCTGGATTGACAATGTACTGATCAAATGTAAGAAATGTAATGCAACTATGGAAAGAGAGGAATTTGTACTTGACACCTGGCACAACAGCGGTTCTGCTCCATTTGCTTCCTTAGATGAGGCACAATACAAGGAAAAAATTCCTGCTCCATTTTTTACAGAAGGAATAGACCAAACCAGAGGATGGGCATACACACTACTAATTGAAAATGTAATACTAAACAACGCACCAGTATCACCTTACAAGTCATTTCTATTCCAAGGTCACGTACTAGATGAAAATGGAAACAAGATGAGTAAAAGTAAAGGAAATGTAATTGAAGCATCAGAACTTTTAGAGAAATATCCAGTAGATCTAGTCAGATTCTATTTTATGTGGAAATCAAGCCCAATTGAACCATTAAACTTTAGCACAAAAGAGCTCATGTCAAGACCATATCAGGTCATAAGTACGCTTTATCACCTTCATACATTTTACAGGCAAAACAGTGAATATGACAAATTTAACATAAATGAGACAACTATAGAATGGGCAAAGAAAAATAACTTACTTACACCACCTGACATTTGGCTTTTATCAAAACTTCAAAGAATGGTACAAAAAACAACAGATGCAAATGACACATGCAAATTCCACGAGTCAGGAAAAGCAATAGAAGACTTTTTGATAAACTCACTTAGCCAGATTTACATTCCAATTACAAAGTCAGAACTATGGGACGAAGATGATTCGCAAAAAGATAGACGTTCTACAATTTATGCAATCCTTGCAAAGACACTCAAGACAATTGACATACTAATTCATCCATTTTCGCCATTTACAACACAGTACCTTTACAGTACGACATTTGGTGAAAAAGAAAACATTTTACTTGAGACATGGCCAAAACAAGATACCTCATTAATTGATGAAAAAATTGAAGAGTCATTTGACTTGTTAAAAGACGTAGTTTCAGTGGCATCTGCTGCTAGAATGAAAGGAAAGCTGAAAAGAAGATGGCCACTTAATGAGGCAATAATCTGCCTAGCAAAGGGACAGAAAAATATTCTAGAGTCACTCTCAGAATTAGTCAAATCTCAAATGAACATTCAAAACTACAAAATTTTTGAAATCAAAAGCAACGAAGGAATAGCACAATACCTTGAGTTAAAACAAAATGGATTACCAGTAATACCAAAAATTGAGCTGGAAAGAAGTGGAATTGGACCAAAAGCGAAACAAGACATGGGTAAATTACTAAAAATGTTCTCAGAAACTGAGCCTGAGGAAATTATTAATCAACTGAACGACAAAGACACGTTCACATTCCAAATTGACCAAAATTCCATAGTTTTAGACAAGGGAGATTTCATTATTGACTTTGACGTTGATGAGAAATATCAATATGCAAAAAGACAAAGTCTGATAGTCATGATTTCCCTCGAAAGAGATAATGAAATGATGGCTAAAGGTTTGATCAAAGATCTAGCTAGACGATTACAGACACTAAGGAAAGAAAGGGGCTATAATCCAACTGATATTTTGTCCAAAGCATCAATTTTAGAACTTGATTCTGAGTCACTTGATTTGATAAAGGGAAAAACTGATGAAATTGCGTTTTTGGTCAGAGTAAAGGAAGTAGATTTTGAAGAATCATGCAAAAAATACAAAAATGACGATATTGATGGCCTGAAAATTCGTATTTCCGTTGAATGATTTACAAAACGTTGACAATTGATCAAACTAGAAGATACCAAGTCAGGTTAAATACAAAATTGGACATACAGTATCATGGTTAAGCAGATTAGCCTTGATACATGGTCAGTGCATCATCTGCAGGATCTATTAGAAAAGACTAGAAATATTATCAGTCAGACAAATGTTCCAGTGGTCTTGTATCGAGAAACATTGGAAGAAAATGACGACGTATATGAAGAAATTGTATGCACATTAGGACAGGAACATGTTGTTGAACAAGTTATCATTTCAGGTGGCATGGTAGTTCCTGAAATTAAACAACAACTTGTTTTTACTATAGAAGAATTTCCAGACAGATTACTGAATAAAAGTAAAGACCTGTTTGCAGAAGTAGTTGAGCAATTAGAAGACCAATTTAGATAGACCAGCAAACAGATTATAAAGTCCTCAAATGAGACTTGATTAGATGCGCCTTTTAGAGTATCAAGCAAAGGAATTATTCAAAGAATTTGGAATTAGAGTTCCAGAAAGTATTGCATCAAAAGATATTGAACAGGGTAGAATTGATGCAAAAAAATTGGGATACCCATTTGTAATCAAAGCCCAAGTTCCAGTTGGAGGAAGAGGGAAAGCAGGTGGGATTCAAAAATGTAATAGTGATGATGAATTTGAGATAAAATATCCCCAAATTTTGGGAATGTCAATTAAAGGCGAAAAAACACGAGCAATACTCTTAGAAAAAATGGCTGAGATTGAAAAAGAGCTGTATCTATCGTTATTTCTTAATCGTAGTAAAAGATGCTATACAATTATTGCATCGTCAGAGGGTGGAGTTGAAATTGAATCTGTTAAAAATCAAACCATAAAAGAGGTTGGATTAGGCGATGTTGGTGATGAGACTGCAAAAGAAGTCGCAAATGAAATTGGTCTTCAAGGAAGTCAAGAGGAAGAATTTGTTACAATGTTAAAACAACTTTCAAAACTTACAGTAGAAAAGGAGGCAGAACTTGCAGAAATTAACCCACTTGCAATTCTCAAAGATGGTTCCATAATGGCACTTGATGGAAAAGTAATGACTGATGATAATTCAAACTTTAGACATGAAGAACTTTCAAAGTATCAAGAAAAATCAGAACTGGAAGAACGAGCTGAAAAAAGTGGATTTTCTCTAGTTGAACTTGATGGAAACATTGCAGTGATTGGTAATGGTGCTGGACTTGTTATGTCTACATTTGATATGCTTGCTGATAACGGTGGAAAGCCAGCAACATTTTTGGATGTAGGTGGTGGTGCAACTACTGAATCAGTATATGAAGCACTAACTCTTATTAGTAAAATGAATAGAGTGAAAGGAATTTTAGTAAATCTTTATGGTGGCATTGTTAAAACAACAACTGTTGCTTCAGCATTTATCAAAGCATATGATGAAAATTTGATTGATCTACCAGTGTTTGCAAGATTAATGGGTGCAGAATCAGACAAAGCAAAAGAGATGTTAAAAAATACTAAAACAAAAATATTTGATTCAGTTGAGGATGCAATTAACACCGCAGTAATGGAGGTAAATAGATGACAGACATTTATGAACTTCTAAGAGGACAGAAAGATGGAAATGGAAATTATCAGAGGCAGCCAGTTATTGTTCAAGGAATAACTGGAAAGTATGGTTCAACCCATACAAAATTAATGATGGAGTATGGAACAAACATTGTTGCTGGAGTTACTCCTGGCAAAGGTGGTCAGAAATTTGAAGATAAAATTCCAATTTTTGAAAAAGTTAGTGAAGCAGTTGCTGCTACTAATGCAAAAATCTCAATTGTTTTTGTACCTGCAAAATTTTTTCTAGAGGCTGCAACTGATGCATTAGAATCTGGGATTAAACTTCTAGTTGCAATACCAGAGCATGTCCCAGTACGAGACACAATGAAGATTATTGAATTGGCAAAAGAGAAGGATGCTGTAATGATTGGTCCAAATACACCAGGTGTAATAATTCCAAATTTGACCAAAATTGGAATTATGCCTGCAAGCCCCTACTCCCCTGGAAAAATTGCTGTTCTATCAAAAAGTGGTACGTTGCTATATGAAATATCAAATAATCTAACTACAGCAGGATTTGGACAAAGTATCACTATTGGAATTGGGGGTGACCCTGTTAATGGTACTAGAATGATTGATGCATTTGATATGATAAAAGATGATCCTGAATTGGATGGAATTGTTGTTGTTGGTGAAATTGGTGGTGATGCAGAAGAAATCTTAGCACAACACATTATTGACATAAGTTTTGATAAACCAATTGTGGGATACATAGCAGGAAGACGTGCGCCTAAAGAAAAACGAATGGGACATGCAGGTGCAATTGTAATGGGAACATATGGATCTGCAGAGTCAAAAATTGCAATGTTTACTAAAGCAAACATACCAGTGGCCAAAAGACCTGGAGAAGTAGCAGTCCTTCTTGCAGGTAAAATGACTACATAATGGACAAAACTGCAAAGTATTTTGATCATTGGGCAAATATTGGAAGATCAGAGGACATGGAAAAAGGTCATGGGACAACTGTCAATAAGTTTCTAAGTAAAATATCATTTGAAAAAAAATTCTCATTTCTAGACATTGGTTGTGGAAATGGTTGGGTAGTAAAGAAGATTGCACAATTGGATACCTGCACGAGGTCAGTTGGGATAGACAAGAGTAAAAACATGATAAGAAAGGCTAAGAAGACAAAAATTTCAACCAAAGAACAGTACTACACCACAGATTTGGAGTCATCCAAGTTTTCTGCAAAATTTGATGTTATTTTTTCAATGGAGTCGTTATACTATTCAGTTCCAATGGAGCCTGCATTGCACAAGGTATACAAATTACTGAAGAATGGTGGAATTTTTTATTGCGGAACTGACTTTTACAAGGATAACCATCTTACAACACGCTGGATTAAAGATATGAAAATCCCAATGGACTTGCGCTCTGAATCAGAATGGAAAAAAATGTTCAAAGAAGTGGGTTTCAAAACAAGAATAAAGCATGTCACTGATCCAAAAAATAAGACTAAGTGGAAAAGAGAATTTGGGACATTATTTTTAATTGGAATCAAGTAAGCGGTTTTTTCTCTCTTTGAGTTTTTGCCTTAATCACAAAGATTATTGCTGCACCTAAGACCAAAATAATTATTATTAAAAGAAATGAATAGTCATTCTGATTTGATTCCGATAATGATGTAGTAATTTCTACGCTTGGAAGGGCTGTTAGTGTATCAGAAACCAGAAAACTGGTTGAATATTCAAATGGTCTCAAGACATCATCAGATACGGCAAAAACTTTGAGCGTGTTTGCGCCTGTATTAAGATTAGACAAAGTTTGTTCATCCAATGAAATTATTGATTTGTTGTTATCAACTATCACTTTACCTTCAGAAATCATCACCCCGCGTGAATTAGAAATAAAATAGTAAATTTCAGACGAATCTGTTGTTATTATTGGAATCTTAGTGTCAGAATCGCTTGATAAAAGTTCATCAATTTCAATAGAAGTTATCTTAGGAAACGCGATATGTTCAAAGTCACTCCATTTTCCAGGCTCAAGTGGATAATCACCATAATCAAATGATTTGACTACTATAGTTCTAGATTCTGGTGAATATCTATCAAGGTAAAATGGACCGTTGCTTATTATCGCATGATCATTTTCAACAATCCAGTCAATGGATTGTTGATACCGATCCTCGAAATATTGAATGTTGGTTTCAAATTTATCTAGTGCTGCAGGTGTATGCTTGTTTATTTTGTAATCCTCGAGAATATGTTGGATGATTTTTGCATCCTGCGGTATAATCAGTGAAAGCCAGCTAACGTTTTTTGTAGTTGCATCTGAGCGCGAAAATGCCACTTTTCCATCAATGACAGATTTTTCCATTGCGGCCATAATTTCCCAAGGTGTTGTACTCCAGACACCAGCCCATGATGCAATCTGATTTTTATCAAAATGCCAATAATCTGTGTATACTTCAATTGTATCTGCATCCACAATCCTAAATCCAATTAACGAGTTTACATTTTGAACTGCCTGAGGTGAGAAACTAGAATCATATGTTTTATCGTTTACTCCTTTTTCAGAACCCCATTCAGAAAGAAAATAGATTGAATACAAAACATCATTCATGTCCATTGTCTCTCCATTATGCCACTGACTGAAATTAAGATCAAAAGTTACCTTACTAGTTGCCGTTGAGTCAGTTTCAACTTTTTCCCATCTTTGTGTTTCTGTATCCCAAAGTATCGAGTCATCATGTACAGGTACTGAGGAATGTAAACCATTGGTTTCAATGGTCCATGTGGTTCTAAGTGGCTGAATCTCACCAGTGAATGGATGCCCATACATTCCAGGATCAGAAAGTATTGTCCAAATCTGATTGCTGTAAATATCACCTAATCCAGCAACTGGATTCCATGCGCCTTGATAGATTTGTTTTACACCAATAACTAAGGAATCATCTTCCGAACCTGCATTAATTGGTGTAAATCTACTTGGTACGCCTGCGCCAAGCGCATTAATTATTCCAGTTACACTCTCATTTGCAACATATTGATCAACTTTACTAGCAAGAAAAATTCTTACCGATTCATTAACACCTTCCTTTGTTGCGTCTTTGATTAGTAACGTTCTCTCGTCTGATGTCTCAAAATTCCCAGAATAGATGTTCTGTGTAACAGTATCTAAGAATTCATTTTGATAATTCCAATAACTCGGCGTGTTATTTCCAGGCATATTAGAAAACCATGGTGCATACATCTGTGCCAATGAAATTGAATCATACCTTGAAAATCCAGTACTGCTCCATGCTTCAGTATATAGATTCCATTTCTGCTCACTTGGATCAGACCCATACACAATCACATATGCTTTGTTCAAATCTCCAAAGTCCTTTTTCACGATAAATCCAAACGATTCTAGTTCGGATGATATGATTTCACCAATAGATTTTCTAACTGGATCATCACTTCTAATGAAAATTGTAATTTCTATAGGATCATTATTGAAATTCCATATGCCGTCAATTTTTTTTGCTCCTGACTTTTCTAACTGTTCAGTGATAATCTGTTCTGCAAGAACAGGGTTATAGGTAAACTGAAATGATTCTGTGACGTCTAGTATACCAAGATAGTCGGCAGAAAATATTCCATAATTTGAAACCATTGTAGACCCAAAGCCACCCAGAAGTTCATTGACAATGAGATTCCTATCAATAATATAGTTTAGTGCAAATCTTACCTCCTTGATAGAAAATGGATTGAATTTTCCAGAGTCTGTAGGATTTGCAAGTATGCTGTAATAACTACCAGTTGATTCAAAAACCTGTAGATTTTTTCTTGAATCGAAATCTTCTAACCTATCTGATGGCACCCTAAAATAATACAGATCAAGATTCCCATTTCTTACTTCTTGAAGTGCGGTATTTTCATCAAGATACTGTATGAATTTAATCTCATCAACTAACGTCCCTTTATCAGCAAATGAAGGCGGAAATACAAAAAGCAAAACTGCGATAACAAAAAGAAGTTTAAACTTGATCAATTCTTCTAACACCAACTAAACAAATGATGAATTTTAGGCTTTTAATATTAACCAAATTTACTAGATTCGTCATGAATGGTGGCAAACTCGAGGCTGCATTTACCGCAATTACAGATGGCTGTCCAATAGAGGAAGTTTCAGAGTGGTTGGATTGGAGAGATTTTGAAGGGTTGGTAAGCCAGATTTTACTTGAAAATGGATTTCAAGTAGAAAAAAATGTGATTTTAACAAAACCAAGAATGGAGATTGACGTTATAGGGGTAAAACTCAATGTTGTAATACTAATTGATTGCAAACACTGGAAGAGAATGAGTAGTTCTGCTCTAAACGAGATTGTGAGAAAACAGATTAACAGGGTAAAGAGATATGCCCATGAAATCAGTGATGTTGTGACAGTTCCGGTGATAGTAACCCTACATCAAGAGCAGATTTCTTTTATTAACAAAGTCCCAATAGTTCCAATCATGCAGATATCATCATTTTTGGATGAACTGTATGGTAATTTAGAACAGGTAAAAACTATAGAAAAATAGATAGTGCAAACAATCCAGCATCAGCAAGCAAGAAAACCTTTGTTATGTTCATCGATTTATTCATGCATTTGAGATAATCAGCGTAGATGTCAGATCCCATCACTTTAACTTTAGATTGGTTTTCTAGAATTTCAAAACTGCATTCACTCATTTGCTTTTCTGCTTTTTGTGCTAATTCTAAATACCAGTTTGCAAGCTGCGTTGGCTCTGATATCATACCTAATTGAAAGTAGCCATTTTTGTTTCTTGCACCATCAGCAGTATAATGCGTATCAGATGTACAAATCTCAATTAATTCATAGCCAATATTTGCAAAATGTTTTACAATTTGCTCTCTAACCCCATTTTCCATATTGTTAGCATCAGCCCAACCTACAAAGTATTTTTTATTGTTAATTTCTAAACATAAAATTGCAATTCCCCCCATAGCAATATCGGCCTTTTTTATGTTCATATCATTTGAATTCTGGTAGCCAAACTTGAATGGGTAACTCTGTTTTGTTTTTAATGTATCTAAAGTCGATTTTGCGGCAATCAGTAAATCTTCAGAGTCTTCCTTAGAAATCTCATCACCCATTGCATTATGTGTATCTACAATCATAACTTGTTCAAAATTTCTATTTTTTGCAAATTGTTCAATCTGAGTTCTAATATCCATAGTCAAGTCTTCCATTCCATGTGGCGATAGAGACAAAAATAATAATGCAGTCTTGTCAAATAATAGTCCTCCAGCTCTTGCATTGTTAATTTGAACAATAACTGGTTCTGTGCAACCAACCCCATTTCTTAGAACTTGGCTATCTGATATGCTAGTAAGATAGTTGTTTACTTCCTCTTGACTTGGTAAATTAAGATCATGATTTGATATACTATGCATTACCATAGCAGTTGAATCCATATTTTTGTAAATCAGGTATGGAATGTTACTTCCTCCAACTGGATGAAATGGTCCTGGATGAATATCTGGTAGGACCATACTGAATCTCACTTGTTTATCATTTGATTGAAATTTGATTTGAGTAGTTGACACGGTTGAATGTTTTGATTTTCGCTCAATAATTTGCTCCATTTCCGTTGGATCATTTTTTGATGCAGATGTAACATATGCTTGAATTAATTCGTGTGTACTATCAACTGCCGGTCTACCTGCTCTATCTGTAAAATAACTCCAACCAGTTGCTAATCCTAAAAATGCAGCACCAAACAATAGTGCCATTGGATTAGTTAACGAGTCAATCCACATTGTAGAAGGAATCAAAATTAGATACATTGCCAATGGCTGAATGAATGCAACGCCCCATGCTTTTTTCAAACTTGCCCCAAGAATGGTTGTAAATATTCCAATTCTAAAACTAGCAAAAACAAACATTCCTATTGTAACATAGAACAAGTCAAGATTGTCTTTGGCAAACAACATCATGGCGCCAAATCCAATTAGTGTACTTACAAAAAATAATCCATTACCAAATAATGAAACATGTAATGATTTTGAATATTCTTTATGTCTAGCAAATAAAATATCTAAAAATTGTGTTCCCACAAGTACACCGATAACACCAAGGACAGGAAAAATAATATCGGTCATATTTAGATATGTAAGTGACACAAATGCTGCCATAATTCCTGCAACAACAACTGAAATTACTAATGAAATATAGTGCGATGATGGATTGATTAGAGTTAATGAATACCTCTTCTGAATTTTACTAACGTCATCTTGTTCAGACATTTAGAATCAGGGTATAAAAGATAAATCCAGAAACCAAGACAATGCGATTAAGCTAATTGGAAGAAGTAGGACAATTTTTGGTGAGACCTTGACCCCTTTAGTTTCATCCTCAAAGAATCTTAACAAACCAGCACTTGATGCAGGCAATGGATTGCTCTTTTTATCTGCCATTAGTTCGGATTCACGGTAATAAGAATAAAAACTTTTGTCTTATTTTTTGAGTTTGTCAATGGACTCTATAAGCAAATTAATTGATTTCAGGATCAATTGTTGTTTTTCATGTGATTGTTCATTTGATAATTCATCTGTCAGATCAGATAGTTTTTTTTCTAGTTTTTCGAGTGTTGGTTTATCTGATGAAACAAAGTTGTCGTCAACTGTTTTTTGTTCTGGTTCACGTCCACAGCTAGCGCATAACGCATTTCCATCTTTCATTACACGTACTCCTTTACAATATGGACAAGGTTCGCTAAGAAGTGTGGCACCGTTAAGCAACATGTCAACTGCCTTTTTTGTTAGTCCTTTTGACATGAGATTAGTTAATTGTCTTCATAAAAAAATTTAGTTACTGACAGACTTGCCAATTTCACCAAGGCTTAATAATACGTATTTACTAAGATTTTCGAACTAATGGCGGTAATTTGTAATACTTGTGGTCTACCTGAAGATTTATGCGCCTGTGGAGATTTAGATAAGGATAGTAATCATATTATCATAAGATTAGAAACTAGACGATTTAAAAAGAAAGGCACGATGATTGAGGGACTTGATCCAAAAATTAACAACTTGGAAAGTGTTGCAAAAGAACTAAAGAGCAAATATGCATGTGGAGGAACTGCAAAGGAAGGATATATTTTCCTACAAGGTGATCATAGAGAAACGATAAAAGAAACTCTTGTTAATTTAGGGTTCGCAGAAGAAACTATCGAGCTTCATTAGAAGAAACTTGACATTTTTAGCAAACGTTCTTCAAACGATTGGAATACCTTACTCAGCACTAATTTCTATCATCTTTGGTTTGATGATTGTATCATTTCCAATTGGTGCTTACGTGGTTTTTAATTCAGAAATTGGTGATAACATTGACTTTGGCTTCCCATTAGAAAAATTTGATCTCTTTATTGCAGGTATCAACATGGAGATTCCTTTTGAATATCAGATTGGCGATGCGTTTGTGGTAGTATGGTGTGTTTTTGCAGTTTTATTTACAATTGCCATTATTGGTCCAAAAAAGAGTTTTCTAGGATCAATAAGCGGATTACTGATTAGAGAGAAAAATCTTACAGATGCAAACTATCTCATAACCATCATAAAATGGTTTTCAGTTCTTGTAGTGATATCTGGTGTGATTAATTTTGTTCAAGAAAGTTTTGGTATTGTTACAGAGCCACCAGAATCAACTAATGATTTAATACTATTTTTAGCTGTTACAATTGCGCCAATAATTGAAGAAATAGGTTTTAGAGTAATACTAATTGGCATTCCATTATTTCTAATCTATTCATTCAAGACATCAATTCGTTCATTCTTTCATGTACTGTGGCATCCTTATGAGAATCTACACATCGTTGATAATAAAAAAGCAATTTTGTTAATTGTGCTAGTTGGAATATTTTTTGGTGCGGCTCATATAATTTCTGGTGAACCATGGAGTAGTGGAAAATTTGCTCAGGCGGCTGTTAGCGGAATTATAATTGGATGGGTGTACTACAGATATGGGCTTATCGCTGCAATACTTATTCACTGGGCGACAAATTACTTTATCTTCTCATACGTATTTGCAATTTCTGAAATCAATGGTATATCAATTGAAAGCGCAATAACACATACAATGGTAAACACGCTTGAAATAATTTTAGTCGTGACTGGAATAGTGTCAATTTCCATCATAATCATGAATTATCTTAATTCAAAAAATCAAAATGAAGTAAACAAAGCAGAAATGTTGTAAAAATGTCAGCTGCAAGAATTGTGTCATTTTTACCAAGTGCAACAGAATTAATTTTTGAACTTGGCTATCAGGATAAGCTATTTGGTGTGACACATGAATGCCTATATCCTAAAGATGCACAACTGAAACCACGTGTGATTGAAAGTGTTTTTGATCCATCCATTCTATCAAGCAAACAGATTGATGACAAAATTATGAAGTTAACATCAGAGAAAAAAGATATTTTCAAATTAAATAGTGAAAAATTAAAAGATGCCAATCCAGATTTGATAATATCTCAAGAAATATGTGAAGTGTGTTCTGCATACACAAACCAAGTTAATGATGCCATGAATATACTAGAAAGAAAACCAGATGTCTTAACAATGAATCCACATGACATCGAAGGAATATTGTTAACAATTATAGACATTTCAAAAAAAATTGGTGCAGAGGAAAAAGGTAAGCAGATAGTTGCTGATCTTCGGACACGAATTGAACATGTGGGGATGAAAGAATTCAAGCATGAGCCGAAAGTTCTTGCAATAGAATGGATTAATCCATTTTTTACAGCTGGACACTGGATCCCTGAAATGGTGGAGGTGGTTGGTGCAAAGAATCTCATTAGTAAAAAAAGCGAACACTCTAGAAAAATGACACTTGATGAAATAATTGACACTGATCCTGACATCATAATTCTAATGCCATGTGGATTCGATGTTGATAGAACCGTTAAAGAATACAAAGAAAACCTATTGACAAATACGGAATGGAGTAAATTAAGGGCTGTAAAAGAAAATAATATTTTTGCAGTTGATGCAAATTCATTTTTCAGTAAGCCAAGTCTTAGAACAATAATTGGTATAGAAATTCTGGCAAAGATTATTCAGCCAGAAATTTTTAATGAATTAAAGGTTCCAGTAAAATCTTATACAAAAATAACTTAGAAGATTGTTTATTCTTCTTCAGCTTCGTCTAGATCTTCAACTTCGCTAGTACTTCTTGATGGTCTAATTGGTATGTAGATTTTTGACATGATTTAGATGACATTGTAGATGGTTAGTCTACTTGGTTACAAAAAATTGGCTTTTTGTATAAGAAATGTTTAACCAACTGGAAACTGTTAAGATTTCTTTGATGTCTTTGATTTCTTTGATTTCTTTGATGTCTTTGATTTCTTTGATTTCTTTGATTTCTTTGGTTTTTTCTTGTCTACTTTCTTCTCTTTCTTTTTCTCTTTCTTCTCTTTCTTTTTCTCTTTCTTCTCTTTCTTTTTCTCTTTCTTCTTGTCTTCGATTTCTAGTTCGATTTCAATTTCAGACTCTATTGCTTTTTCACAATGAGGGCATGTAATATGGATCTTCTTTTTAATTTCGTATTCCATGATTTGAAAAGAATTTCAAAGTATTAAGATTTTAGATAAATACAGCAAAAATACTAAGGATTCTAAACAATTACAATAGGGAATTTATTGTTTTTTCAAAGACGGAATAAGGCTGTGCGCCAACAATTTTTTCTTCGTTGCCAGTTTCAGTATTTACAATGATAAATGTTGGTGTACTGTTTGCACCGCCAGCTGATGCCTTCTGCCAGTTTAATTTCACCCGTTCGTCATATTTACTAGAATCAAGACACTCCCCAAATTCATCCATATTCAAATCAAGGTTAAATGCAAACGACTTTAATCTATCATAGTTTGCCCAACCAGAATTCATGTGGCCTTGATAGTCATATAATATTATATGGTAGTCCCAGTACTTGCCTTGATCATCTGCACAATATGTAGCCTCTGCAGCTAATGCTGAATCAGGGCCTAGGATAGGATAATCAATAAAAAACATGTTAGCTTTTCCTGTGTCAATAAAATTCTCAATGATTTTTGGTCTACTTTCATCGTACCACCGCTTGCACATTTCACATTGATAGTCACCCATCTCTATAATTGTCACAGGTGCAGTTTGTGAACCCAAAAGTGGTGGGAGATGTATGGTGGATAAAACATCAGCTTCATTTTCAGTACTTTGTGTTTGCTGTTCAACTTGTCCAATATATGATGAAAATGATGCAGCCACCCCAACTACGATTGCAATTCCAACAATAGCAACTAATGCTTTTTTCTTGTCAACCACAGTTTATGACCAAAATTTTAATTAAAAAACCTATTCAAAAATTTGGGATGCATTCTACTTTTTCTGCCTAAATAGACCGACTAATTTTCCAATTACAGAGTCAATTGGGCATGAATCACACGAAACACCTGAATTTTCACGCTCAATCTGTTCGTCTAGTTCTTCTTTGGTTTTTTTATCTTCCATAACAACTAATCATAAATCTACATTATAAACAATCTCAAATTTAGGATTTAACAAATTTACCAAAACCGTCATGATGTTTGAAGCATTGGTTTATTAGACGTAGAAAAAGCGATAAAAACAGAAATAATGGTGGATTAAGCAAATGCTTTCTCTGTCATTGCTTTAAAGATAGAGAAATGAATGCATTTGATGAAATAAAAGTAAAAGAAACCATACTGAAAGGAATTCAGGAATTAGGATTTGTTACACCATTTCCTATACAAGCACAAACAATACCATTACTACTAGATGGTAATGACGTTATAGGTCAAGCACATACTGGAACTGGCAAAACTGCATCGTTTGGAATTCCACTATTAGAGCACATTTCCAATAACGGTGGAATACAGGGTTTGATCTTGGCACCAACCAGAGAACTTGCGATGCAAATTACCACTGAGATAAAAAAGGTTGGAAAATTTACAGGAACTAAGGTTGCAACTGTTTATGGTGGACAGGGAATGGGTATACAATTAGATGCGTTAAGAAATAAACCAGAGATTGTTGTTGCAACCCCGGGAAGATTAATTGATCATATAAACAGAGGTACAATTAAGATTGATAATGTAAAGTACATGGTCCTTGATGAAGCAGATGTTATGTTAGATATGGGATTTATAGATGACATTGAATTTGTTTTAGAAAGAGTACCTGAAAATAGAATAACTTCTTTATGGTCTGCAACAATGCCAGCAGAAATTTTAAGACTGGCTGATAAATATTTGAATGAGCCAAAAAGAGTTCTGATAGATGCTGATGATCTAAGCGGAGAAGGAATAAACCAATCATTTCTAGTCATTAGAGACCGAGAGAAACAGAAGTATCTCACCAGTTTTATCAAGGATAATAGAAAGGGTCAAACAATTGTTTTTTGTTCCACAAAAATTCGTACCAGAAATGTGTCAAGAGATCTACAGAAAGCTAAGTTCAACGTAGTTGCCATAGAAGGTGATATGTCTCAAAGTAGGAGAGAACATTCGATGTCAAAGTTTAGAAGAACTAAAGCAGATGTGCTAGTAGCAACAGATGTAGCCGCACGTGGTATTGATGTTCCCAAAGTGGGTCTGGTAGTCAATTATGATGTCCCAAACCAAGACATGGTTTATTTTCATAGAATTGGTCGAACCGCAAGAGCAGGTGCAAAGGGTAATGCAATTACACTTGTGTCATATTCCTCAGTTGGAGACTGGAATATAATTAAAAAACAAATTAAATCTGAAATGACTGACTTGAATCAAAAACTAGGAATTGAAATCAATATTCCAGACCCATTAAAAAGACAAGTAGGTAGAAGAATGACACCACAAATACGTTCTAGTTACGGAAGGAGAGATGGTAAGTTTAGAAGTTATGGTTCAGGTGGTAGAAGAACTGGTGGACATAGAAGGGATGGACCTGCAAGAGACCAATATAAGAAGAAGAAGTTTGCTCGTTCGTCATATAGTAGAAATTCAAGTCGTAAAAGATGGTAATCAAGACGATTTTGAAAAAACAGTTAAAGAATAGTATTGTTATAGAAAACTAAGAAGAAAATGCATGTTGGATTTGTACTATTGAACTGTGATTTAGGTGCAGAAGAATACATTCTGGACGAATTAAAGCAAGTATCCCAAGTAAAGAATGCATATGTAACATTTGGTGCATATGATATTATTGCTGAAATTCATGGGGAGTCGCAAGACGATTTTGAAAAAACAGTTTCAATGAAAATTAGACGTCTGTCACGAATAGTCAGTACCATGACATTAAATGTTGTAAAATCAGGATAAATTTGTAAATCAAAGTGAAATATGATGCAGGAAAAAGTAGAATATTCCGGAACAGTTTGGGCACTAAGTCATAATGATCCAGAACCATTAGTGCAACATAGTATTAAGAAAATACAGGAATGTGGAGTTAAAAAAGAAGATATCAGAATTGTTGATGCACCTGAAAACCCTGCAGTCGGTGAAATTGTAGTTGAAATCTGGCCTCATGAATTAGTGATAGCCAGGATTAGAACTGTTAGAGGTGAATCATTTATCAGCGGTACAGAGTTCACAGTAGAATTAAAGTCTGATGAATCCGGTAATTACATAGATTAAGTTGGTACGAAAACCCAAGAAAAATAAGGGAATAGGAAGGCTTGCAACTCTTGGCATTTTAGCTATTCTAATTGGTATTGCAATCTATTATTTTTATTCAGCAGATCAAGGACAGATGAGAGGATTGCAATTTGGTAATGAATTACAGGCAATTCAAGAAGAATTAAAGGCAGAACAGGCAGAATACTATTCCAACGTTTCAATGTGGCAAGAAGATAGTATATCAACAGAAGAGATGTTACAAATTTCAGATCTTCATCTAGTAAGAATGGATAATATCATTTCAAAATATGCAGACCTTCAGATTCCTGATACATTCTCAGGTGCTGTAAAACTGTTCAAACTATCCACAGAGTCACAATTAGAGAGTGACATACATCTTATCAATTGGATTGAAACTGGGAATGAAAGTGAAAAAATTAGATCTGATGAGTTACTTCAGCAATCTTTTGAATACGAACTAGCAGGATTAACGTCGTATAATGATGCAAAGAAAGGAAATCCATAAAATCTTTAAACATACAGAATTAGGTAATTTATGAAAAAATTATTTTTTCTGATACCGCTGCTACTGATTGGCCAAGTGGCATATGGTGATGTAATCATACAAAATGATCAAAAGTATGTTGACACTGATGGGTTACTACATATCGTAGGTGAAATTGAGAATAAAACAATAACACCGCTAAATCAAATTAAAATTTCAGCGATACTGATAGATGAGAATGGAAATAACGTTGAAAGTGTTGTAGGGGAAACTGTCTCAAACGTTGTAATGCCAGAGACGAAAGGTGCGTTTGACATTCTAATTAAAAATGTAAAGAGTGAAAATATCAGTGATTATAAACTGAATCTTGATTACAATCTGACGGAACCAAAGAATCAAGTAATTGAGATTTCAGATACTATACTTGCTAAAGATAAACATAACAATACAGTGATTACAGGAATGTTAGAAAACAAGGGAGACATTACAGCAAATATGATTAGGGTTATTGCAACGCTTTATGACCGTGATGGTAATGTCCTAACAGTTTCTGAGTCATATACAAAACCCGACTTTTTGCGTGCAGGTGATAATAGTAATTTTATAATTCCATTCCATGAAAAAACTCAATCTATTCAAGCAGTTGACTATAGTATTACTGCAGAATCAGACGAGTATGTCACAGTTCCTGAGTTTCCATTAGGCACAGGATTACTCTTAATTGTGTCAGTTACATCATATATTTTGTTTTCAAAAAATCCAGAAAAAGTCACTAATATTATTTCAAGTATGAGTAATTCAAAGAAATTATTTATGAAAAGACCGGGTTAACTATTATAGAAAGATGATATCTATTACATATGACAATCTCTGACAATAATAGAAAATTTTTGGAGGATCTAATAGAATATTATATTAACGAATCAAGCTCCTATATGCAAATTGCTGAAGAATATACTGGTATAACTGACTCAAAAACTGATACTGCATTTGGAATAATTGTTGGTATAGTTTATTCAAGCTTTTTACAGACTTATTCAAACCAAGGAATATCTGTAGAACTTGATGACATGAAGGAATTCTATGAGTTGATTAAAGATAATGCCAGTAAAATCAAGGAATCTTTCAAACAAGATGATGCATAAAGATAAATTTCAATGAAATCTTGAGTGTTTATGTCAGAAGTAATTGCCTACAAGATTACACAGATAGTTGATAATGGTAATGTTATACAAATGACACTTGTTGAGGATGTTCAGACTGAACCATTATCCCAAAAACAACTAATCATGGAAAACGTATCAAAAAAACTGGATGCCGACACAAAGCAACAGGTAATGCCATTACTAGAGGCAATACTTCAAGCACAGCCAACAATCAAACTAAAAAGCTATGCACAAACATCTGTTGCAATTACTTTGCCAAAAAATAGATATCAACAGATGGGTCGACCACAAGTTGGACAAAAATTACAGGTTGATCTTAAGGTTATCTAGATCTCGTTTTCAATATCTTCAAAATTTATCAATGGTAATGAGCATGTGAAGTTTTTACATACAAAAACAGATGTTTGTGACGGTTCAAATTTTTTTCCTGAAAAGAATGAATAATCAGACAATTCTTTCAATTCTTCATCATTTTTCAATAAAACCATAATTGATTCTGGAATGAATTTTCTGTTTAATTGTGTAATTAATTCAGAGTTTTTGTCATTAAGTATGGTAATTTCCGTAGGTTTCTGCGTGTAAAGATAAAGAACATTTAGTAGATAGCCAAACGCAAATGGGTTTTCAGCTGCTAATGGACCTTGATTTTCTAAAATTTTTGTAGAAATTTCTAAGAATTTTTTGTCCTGCAAAATATGATACAGCCTTAACAAAACATTAGATGCGACTGAATTTCCTGATGGCATTGACAAGTCATAATTACTCTTAGGACGTATTATCAATTTTTCATGTGTGTCACTTGTAAAAAAGAAACTGTTACTTGAATCGTCCCAAAAGTGATTTACCATATAAGCAGAAAGATCATAAGCAAATGTTAGATATTTTCTTTCTCCAGTTATTTCGAATAGATCAAGTATTCCATTTGCAAGGTAGGCATAATCATCAAGATATGCATTAAGCTTAGGAATTCCATTTTTGAATGTTCTATACAAAATATTATTTTTCTGGAACTCGGTAAGGAAAAAATCAGAAGCGGTTTTAGCAGTGTCAAGATATGAATTATTCCCAGTTACTCTGTATCCCTTGGAAAATGCAGATATCATCAAACCATTCCATGAAGTGATAACTTTATCATCTTTACCAGGCTGGGTTCGCTTATTTCTAACGGTCAGAAGTTTTTGTGAACACTCTTTAATTTTCTCTTTAATCTCGTCTTCAGGAATATTAAACTTGAATGCCAAGGCAGAAGTGTTGACATTATTTGCAAGTATAGTTTGCCCCTCAAAATTTCCTCCGTCGGTGACATCATAGTATATGCAGAATAATTCTGAGTCATTCCCTAAAATTTCTGTAATCTCTTTTTTCTTCCAAACAAATGTTTTGCCTTCTTCCCCATCAGTGTCAGCATCTTGTGCAGAAAAAAATGTTCCATGATTGGAAGTCATTTCACGAATTACATAATCAAGTGTTTTCTGTACAACATTAGCAAAAAATTCATCTTTGGTTATTTGATATGCTTCTGAATAAACTATTGGTAATAACGCATTGTCATACAACATCTTTTCAAAATGTGGTACAAGCCATCTGGCATCAGTTGAATAACGATGAAAACCACCCCCAATCTGATCAAATATTCCACCTTTTGCCATTTTTTTCAGAGTCAATAATGCAAAATCCTTGAATTTTGATATTCCAGATAATTTCCAGTATCTTAACATGAACGATAGGTTAGATGCGTTTGGAAATTTTGGTGCTTGACCAAATCCACCATACGTAACATCTGCAATTTGTAAAAGATTTACTGCTGCCTCATCAAGAATGGATTTATCTATTTTATCTGGTGTTGTTACTTGTTCTAATCTTTTCAAATTACTCATAAAATTATCAGCCGCCTTTTCAATATCAGATGGTTTTTCTTTCCATGATTGAGCTAACTGTCTACAAAGACTTCCAAATCCAGGACGACCATATGAATCCAAAACAGGAAAATATGTACCAACATAGAATGGACGTTGATCAGGAGTCAAAAATACACTTAGTGGCCAACCGCCTTGTCCTGTTGACATTTGACATATTTTTTGATAGATGTCATCAATATCAGGTCGTTCTTCTCGGTCAACTTTGATATTTACAAAATACTCATTCATTATTTTTGCTACATCATCATTCTCAAAAGATTCATGTGCCATGACATGGCACCAATGACAAGAACTGTAACCTACAGATAGAAAGATTGGTTTATTTTCTTGTTTTGCCTTGCTTAATGCTTCATCATTCCAAGAATACCAATCAACTGGATTGTCTTTATGTTGTAAAAGATATGGACTCGATTCATTAGCAAGGCTGTTTGACATGACAGTTTTATGTACAATGATTATTTGTATCTACCATTATTTCCAAATAGCTGAATCATCACGCCTGTAAATCTCAATGTTAATCTCTTTTAGGAGTTTTCTCTTTGATTTGTTTGCTTTTTTTTCATGAGTATAATCTTTTTTTTCAACAAGCTCTTCCAAACGAATCAATTGCTCTAAGGTCAAATTATTGAATTTATTTTTCTGAACCTCATTTAGAAGTTTTATTCTTTCTTTATCCTCATCAGTTAACTTATAATCCATAAATGAGTAATGTGGGATCAATTTTAATTCTTATCGCTCCAAAAATTTAAGAGCGGTTATAACAGGTGTAAATCATGCCTGAAAAGATGAGAGCCATGGTTCTTAATGAATTGGGATTGGTTGAATCAAAGCCACTAAAGCTTACTGAAATTGATAGGCATGAAATACAAACACCCAAGGAAGTTTTGATTAAGATTGAAGCATGTGGTGTATGTCATTCACAGCTTCATGGAATTGAAGGTGATTGGAAAGATATTGGTATTCCACCTACATTACCAACAGTTCCAGGGCACGAGATTGTTGGAAAAATTATTGAAATTGGTGCAGAAGTAAAAAAGTTCTCAGTTGGTGACAGAGTTGGTATCACACCATTACTTGGTTCTTGTATGCAATGTCAGTACTGTATGGATGAAAAAGAATACCTTTGCGAAAAAATGGAAGTGACAGGGGAATCACTGAAAGGTGGATACTCAGAATTTATTACTGCATCAGAAGATTTTATTACAAAAGTTCCAGACATAATGAAACCTGAATATGCCGCACCACTATTTTGTGCAGGTATTACTGCATACAAAGCAGTTAAGGCGGCAGAACCTGAACAAAATAAAAAAATTGCCATTTTTGGAATTGGTGGAGTTGGTCATATGGCAATACAATTTGCCAAAATAAGTGGATGTGAAGTCACTGGAGTTTCAAGGAAAGAGAATCACCTTAACGTTGCAAAAAAACTTGGTGCAGATCATACACTTGTATACTCAACTAAACAAGATGAGTTTCTAGAGAATTTAGCCAACAAACATGGACTGTTTGATGCAGCAATAGTATTTGCACCATCAGATGATGTTACGGACACTGCAATAAAATCAATCAAAAAAGGTGGATTGGTAGTAATAGCAACAGTTGGAAATGTTCCAAGTTTTCTTGCATTTGAAGAGAAAACTATCAGGGGTACATTAATTGGTTCCAGAAAGGATATGCAGGAAGTCATTAAGATTGCTTCAGAAAAAAAATTACATGTAGTTACTGAAACATTCCCATTAGAGCAAGCAAATGAAGTTTTAGAAATGCTAAAAACATCAAAAGTGGATGCAAGAGCAGTGCTTATTCCTTAAAATATAGAATTGGAATTGAAACATTATGATTTGTAGAAGATGCCATCATACAGATGAGGTTCATAAAAATAGTAATTCGACAGAATCCATGTTGAGAAGGGGCTCATGTAATATTCCAGATTGCCCATGCAGACAATTTCTAGATGCATTCGAAGAAATTGATGATGAACAGCTATAAATCATTCATATTATCTATAATTAGAAAAAGAATATGAAAAAACATGCTCCTGCTGATGAAATGAAAAAAGATTTAGAAAATCTTTTATCAAGAATAAATGCATTGGAAGTGTCTGCTCCAGATGACTACCAAAAAAGTTTGACCAAAGTTCTCCGTGCATTAACTGAGGGTCAGATACATTCTATTAATGAATTCGAGCATCTAAAAAAAGCAATTGATCTTTTAACAATGCAGTTATTTGATACACAAAACAAAATCAATCAAAAGAGTTAGTTACAATAATACTACAAATTATTCAACATTACAAACTGGTTTATACTTGGAAATTATCTTCTGAACAATTCTTTCGCGATCATCTTTTTCAGAATCCCACATTGGGTATATCGATAAGTACAGTTGATTCTCAGATCCAGCATGTTGCAGCCAACACTTGAATTTTTCATTTTTTATGAAAAAATTATTCTCAGTTACCTTCTCGCTTTGATCCGTAAAAATCATTGTATAGCCCTCCTTTATCTTTCCAAAAAGAACGTACACAACTTCATCCATTGGTGGACCCCATTCAGAGATCTTTATTGGACCTAGAAACTCATAATGGAGTATTTGTATAGTCAACTACATTAAATGATTAAAGGTAGTTTTTCACTCTTTCCAAATCAAAACATGGGTTAGTACTAGATTTCTCAAAGATTAAATTTAACCAAATTTGCCTCATAACAAATGTCAGAGTTAGAAAATCCACATTATCATAGAAAAGTAGGCTATGCAATGATTATGGTTGCAGCCTCACTTGCTGCAATTGGATTAATTCACATAACTATTGGTGAGAATGTTCTCTTTGCAGATGAAATTCAAAGAGAAAAGACAGCAGCCTTTGAAGAATGTAAAACAAATGACTTTGTGGGTGATGAATGTCAAAAATATTTCAAAGCAGGAAACACTCTGGAAGAAATTCCTAGGCTTAATCCAGATGGGACAATGGACGAAGATATAATGGAAATCACTGAAGAATCCGAGTCTGTTGCAGAATCAGCTAATGAAACAGTAGCAATAGCTGTAGGTTCTGGAACGCCTGGATGTGAAGAAACTAACGAATGCTATATTCCATATTCATTAAACATTACAACCGGAACTGGTGTTACATGGGAGAATGTTGATAGTGCAGCACACACAGTTACAAGTGGAACTCCAGAGAACGGACCAAACGGTAATTTTGATTCAAGTATAATCATGGCAGGTGCAACATTTGATCACGAGTTTAGTGCGGCTGGTGAAGAACCATACTTTTGCATTGTTCATCCTTGGATGACTGGAATCGTTGTTATAGAATAATCATTGGTCGTTCATATAATCTTCCCACTTGTTCAGATTAGCAGTTAATCGGTTCATCTGATACATTGCCCCACCTAATATTCCAGCATGATAAAATGCGTAAAGAAATACCTGTGAGTTAGTAGGATCTGATTGGGTAATACTCAAACTTATCATTGTGAAAAATCCAAATGTACCTGCAAATGTAATTATTTTACCAAGTACTCCACCACCAAGACCAACTATTCGTCTTGTTGCCGCAGCCATAATTGTAATACTTGACGCAATTAGGAATGTAACTCCACCATTTGATGAAATCAATTCAACTGTCCATGGAATTATGCTATCAGATGTAAGTTCCATCTCTGGTGCAAATGCACCACCATGAAGTGCAAAGCTTACTGAGCTGAACAAGCCACCAATAACTAAGAAAAATAAAAACACCTTCATTATTTTCCGTTTAAACGCACTTCTAGTTTCAGATGGGTGTATGGCTTTTTCAGCTATCTTCAATCCATATAAAAATCCAATTACAAAAGCAGGAATATACAATATGTTTATGATTATTGGATTTTCAGTGAACAAATCTGTAAAAAATGTGTTAAGAATCACTGCAATAATTAATGCTGAACATGCACCTGCAGCAAAAACTAAGAAATTTGAATACTTGAAGAATTTTGAATCCTCAACATCAGAATTATTCCACGAATACACAGAAACTGCTCAAATAATCTAGATTAAAGAACCTAGTCAAAATTGATTAGTGTATTTTGTAAATTCTGATAAGCTATTCGTCAAACAATCAATAAGTACTGATTGATAAGCAAGAGGGAGGGAATCAGGCATATGAATTCAATTCCAATCATTATTGCAGGTATAATTATCATGATTTTTGGAGTCATATTTCAATTCCAAGGGCAAGGCATGGTAGGACCAGAGGAATCGTTCATGTATGAGAATCCGAATTGGATTGATAACGGAATATACATTGGAATGACTGGAGTGGTAGTAATTTTGATTGGATATATCGTAGAAAAGAAAAAGTCTGTTTAGTTTTTTTGAAAGTATTTTTGATGGTATTCTTCTGCACGATAAAATGGCACTGCAGACTTAATCTCAGTTACAATCTCATTACCAAATCTTTCCTTTGCAATAGGGTTTAGCTTGTCTTTTACTTCTTTAGCTAGTTCCTCTTGCTCAGAATCATGATAGAATATAGCAGATCTATATTGTATTCCTACATCTGGACCTTGTCTATTAGGTGTAGTTGGATTATGATTTTCAAAAAAGACTTTGAGTAGTTCTTTATATGAAATTTCTTCAGGTTCGTATTCAACTTGTATTGCCTCTGCGTGACCAGTTCTATCTGTACAAACTTGTTCATATGTAGGATTTTCCACACTACCACCGGTATAACCAACTTGAGTAGATTTTACACCAGGTGTCTTAGTAAATACTTCTTCAACATGCCAAAAACACCCAGCTGCAAATGTTGCTTTTTTCATAAAATCAGTATATTCAATTTTAATAAATAATTTTCTAGTCTAAAACCCATTTTCTAAAGGATTCTCAGGTTTTAGAATTTCGCGAAGAACAATTGTGGCATACGAACCACGTGAAAGGTTAAACTTTACAATATTATCATTGGTTTCAAAATCATTACACTGTATAGCGGCATTCCTAAAACCACCTTCAACTGAAATTTCCTGAAAATCCTTGATAAAAAAATCATTAAGGGAAACTTGCTCCTCTTCGAGAATCTTCTGTATGTAAAAGTCAAATCTTGTCTTTTTGAAATAAGAATGACCAACTAATGGTATTGCAAGTCTTTGTGATGGGTCATTTTGAAATTTTCCCAAGATGTAGTTCCTGTCAAAACATACATCACCATCTTTTGCAGAAAAAAGTTCTTCACCGTAATCAAATGAAAGACTGAGAGTTTTGTTATATATGTACGATTGATAGGCTTGAATGTAAAAACGCCTCATTTGTAATGGGATTGATCTTATTACAACCTGCAAATCTTTAGTCTCTGATAATTTTTTGAGCAACGCAATTTCAATATCCATTGATTTTGGAATTTTATCTATTATAGATAGTTCAGTAGTGCGTTGCGCTATGATTTTTCTGTTAGCGTTATTTTCTTTAGTATCATACTCAGAAGAATAGTTTAGGAGTAAATCCAATGCCGCCTGATAGTTTTTTTGTATTATAGCCTTACCAACTAGATGTGTTATTGGTCGTTTTGACCCAAATCTTTGATATCCAAAGAAGTTCAAAATTTTTTCATACTCATTAAATTCTGAAATACGTTTTGATGAGTTATTGATTTTTATTTCAAAATGATTTCCAATCATATCTTTTTTTGAAAATGGTTTTTTTACAAACCCTAATCGCTTTAATGTATAATTTTTTCCTTGAATTGTTTCAAATGACTTTGAAATTCTCTTAGAAAATGTATATTGTTCGGTTACCGCATTTGCATCTTTTAATCCAAGTGATTTCAAGACCAATCCAAATCGTTTTTCAACATCCCTCAATGCATGGGATGTGTCGATACCATTTTTTTGCAGACTATATACTGAAAAACCATTATCGTTTGAAATTGTCTTTAATGCTTTCTCTGAAAGAAGTTCTTTGACTTTGAAATCATCATTTGATTTCTTTATTGAACCACCTGTACCAACCGACTTTGTTGTATAAAGAGAGATTCCTATGTCAGAATCAATTTTAGGGATCACGATTCTATTTTTACGTTGATGAATTTGGACACTGTGATTTCATCATTACCAATACCAACAAGTACTTTATAATCTCCAGATAATGCATTTTCACTTGCGTTAATAGTAACAAAGATGCTTTCATTGTTATTTTGAAGTGGTTGGCGGGATGAAGTGATTTCAATATCAGAGAAATTAATGGTTTTAGCTGCAGTGTGTGCATATAGGAATTCACTGTTAACGTAACTACTACTGTCATTGTAATTCACGTTAAGTACGACATCAATAGATTCACCTTTCTTTAGTGCTATCTCTCGAGTATCCGTTTCCACGGTAAATGGTAATGATTTTTCTGTGTTTAACACTCCAATATTATTTTCGACCCACTCGGTGAACCAGATTTTTTTGCCATGAATTGCAAAGTCAAATACCTGTGCAATTCCACAATCTTTCAAATCACCACAGTCACCCCAGTTGGGATTCTTTGATGGGATCATGTATTCAATAAATGATTCAGTGGATATATTGAAAATTCCAATTCTATTTGACGTTTGTTCGTTAAACACAAGATTTCCAAAATTATCAAGATCTGTCCAATATGGTCTAGATATTGGATCTTTGATCATTCCAGTTTCATTTCCATAGGTAGATGGATGAGGTACATGCGTAATGTATTTTGTAAATTCTTCAGTTGTTGGATCAAACTTGAAGAAGAAACTACTTGATGTGTCAACAATCCATACATCTCCATTAGAGTCAATTGATAACCCGTTTGCCGTGTTAAGATCCCGTGGGAATTCAAATGCTTCAACATCATCTTCTGATAGTGTTTCATCTTGGTTCAAATCTCGTGTATACATAGAGATGTTGACTTTAGCAAGTACACCTACATCGTCTGGTCTCCAAGATGTATACCAAACGTTATCTTCAGAATCTAAACCAAAGTCACCAGTAAAGCTTTCAGGAATTGGATTGACTATACTGGTATATTCTACTGCACCTGTATTCTGACTAATGTCAAACATCGTTAATTTTCCTCCAGTAAAATCATTTACAAACACATTCGAACCATAGATTTCTAATCTTTGAGGTAAGGAACCAGAGTCAGACACAGGATATGTTAATGCGGTATAATTTTTGTCGTTAATGCTAAACTGCCATATAGAATCAGAACTACCATCAGTATACCATAATGAATTATCTGAAGAGTGATCTATTCCCCAATTCATAGAGCGACTAGCCTCAGGCCAATATGGATTATCATATTCGGTGAAGGTCTCTGTTATTGGATCAAAGTTTGCAATTCTACCTACATTGCTTTCAACAAACCATACCTGACCATCAGGAGTTACTTGGATGGCAAGCGGCTGTGTACAAACAGTTGGAATTTTGTATTCTGTGACAAATGTGTTTGATTTTGCATCTCCTGTCCCACAAAATGTATCACGTTGTTCATCGGGATAGTTATCCATTGGGCTTCCAGTTTTAGTTATTTCTGCTTCTGGAATCATTTCTGCATCAGTCATTGTTGGAGATGGTGGTGGAAGTGCAAACAATATAGTAGATGTTAATAAAATACCACCCAAAAATGCGAATGCAAGATATGCCTTTGTCTTTTGTTTCACGATTCTTCAAAATCTAAGCTTGTTATATCTTATTCCGAATTATAGGAGTTTTAGATTACCTGTAATTTTGTCAATCAAATCTTCTGGTGCAGGACCCAACGATATGCAGGTTGTAGTTCCAGGTGCAATCTGAGTATGACCTGCATCTGTAACTTCTGACCAAGGAATTGCTATTTCAATTGCGCCATCTCGAATTTTTTCTAATTCCTTCAAGCCAGAAACTTTTACAACAACTTTTTCTTGTCCGTTCCACCATTTTGTAAACCAATCAGGATTAGATTTTCTAACATGTTCTGCACCAAGCACACATGCATGACCAACCTGTGCGGCAATTTTTCCTTTACCCATGTCAAGATCAGTTCTAACCACAATCACTTGTTTAATATCAGTCATAACTTATATGAAAAAACCGTCATGATAAACTTTACAATTAAGAATTTATTCAAACATAAATTGGATTAAATAATTCAAATTTTGATGACTAGTATGTATGATGTTATAATTGCAGGTGGTAGTATTTCTGGATTATTAACTGCACGTGAAATTGCTAAGAATGGACATTCTGTACTAGTTCTAGAGGAAGGATTTGAGGTAGGAAGTCCAGAACATTGTGGTGGTCTAGTAAGTAAATCGGCACTAAGTGATTTAGGAATTGAGCCATCCGTAAAATCATTTGAATGTAAAATTAATTCTGCAAAAATATTCTTTCCAAATGATAATCATTTTAATTTAGATTCAAGGAATCAAGAAATCATTGTTGTGAATAGACGTGAACTTGATAAACAAGCCGCAAGACAAGCAAAAGATAATGGTGCAGAAATCATTGTAAAAGCTAGTTTCAAAAACAAAACTTTGAATAAAATTGAGACAACAATAGGTGAATTTGACTGTAAGGTGTTTGTTGATTGTAGGGGTGCATCAGTATTAGTAAACAAGAATAAAGATGGAACCTATCCTACGGCACAATATGAAGTGTATGCAGATTGGATAAAAAAAGATCAGGTAGAAGTCTATCTTGATCAAGAAAAATTTCCTGGATTCTTTGCATGGATAATTCCTTCTGGTGATGGAGTTGGAAAAGTTGGTGTATCAGGTAATTTGGTTAGTTCAATATCAACAATCAATGAATTTTTGGAGAATAAAGGAAATTTCTCTGTGATTAGAAAAATTTATGCCCCAATTTGGATTAAGGGTCCAATTAAACAGTTTGTTCATGGTAACACAGTAATTGTAGGTGATGCCGCTGGTCAAGCAAAACCAACTACTGCTGGAGGAATCTACTCATGTGGTATGGCAGGAATATTTGCTGGTCAATCAATCTCCAAATATCTGAAAACCAATGATGAATCAGATCTAAGAAACTATGAGACACTATGGAGAAACAAATTTGGAAAAGAATTTGAAAAGCAGATACTAGCTAGAAAAATTCTTTCAAGAATTGATAATAGCACAGTAAACAAAATTTTTGATTTGATAACACCTGAAATTATTGAGGATATTTCGAAAAAAGATGATTTTGATTTCCATACAAATTCAATTATTAAACTACTAGGCTTGAAAGGAACACTTGGAACTGCACAAGCATTAATTGGTAATGAAATAAAAAAACTAATTCCTAGTTAACCGTGAAATTTCAAGGAAGGTATAAATTCCGAATTAGAAGCACGGAATTATGTCTTCAAACATAGAATTACCTGTCTGCAGTTGTTGCCACAGACATATCATGCCTAATGATAAATGTGTAAAATTCAATTGTCCAGAATGCGATGCCGTTTTACTATGGAGATGCGAAAGCTGTAGAGAAGCAGCTACATCATATACATGTGATTCTTGTAAATTCTCAGGACCTTAAAAATGGCTAGACTGTTACTGATTGTAAAAATCCTTCCAACTGGAACTGAGGTTAATTTGGATGAACTGGCTAACGCTATCAAAAGTCAACTCAAAGATAGTATTGAGATGAAAGAGTATTCTAAAGAACCACTTGCATTTGGACTGGAATTCATTAAAGCACAATTTACTCTTGACGATGCAGAGGGCCAAATGGATTCATTAGAAAATTCAGTTAAATCAATTGATGGTGTAAGTGAATTTGAAGTTCTAAACATGAGTCGAATGTCTGTTGACATGAAATAGGTGATTTTACTTGGTACAAAATGTTGACCCACTTCAGATGAGAGTAGGAGAAGCAAAAAACAGAGACGTGGGTAAAAAGCGTGCACGAATAGGTCCTGATGCAATGGATTATCTTCATGCATCACCAGGTGACACAATTAAGATTAATGCAAAAAATTCTACATGTGCAATCATCTGGCCCACTGATGAAGATGAAAAATATCCAGACACAATTAGAATTGATGGTCAAACAAGAAAGAATCTTGGTGTGGCACTAAATGATGTTGTTGAAATTCAAAAAATTAAGACGTCTCAAGCAAAAACTGTTACATTAGTACCAGTTAGTGATATTGTTGCTGTAGATAAGGAATTTACAGATTTTGTTAAAAATAGATTGAAAGGAATGCCTCTTAGTCAAGGGGATGAAATTTCAGTAATGATTCTAGGTAATTCAATGGATTTCAAAATAAAAAAAGTTTCGCCAAAGGGAATAGTCAAAATTGAGAGACCAACACAGCTTGTAATTCTTTCAGAAACATCTGGGGATAAAAAATCTGGAATAACGTATGAAGAAGTTGGTGGACTAAGGGCAGAAATTAAAGTAATGCGTGAAATAGTAGAATTGCCATTAAGGCATCCAGAATTATTTACTAGATTAGGTGTGGAGCCACACAGTGGAATTTTACTGTACGGTCCACCTGGATGTGGAAAAACATTGCTTGCAAAAGTTTTGGCTAGTGAATCAGAAGCAAATATGTTTTCAATCAATGGTCCAGAAATTATGAACAAGTATTATGGTGAGACTGAAGCGAGATTAAGAGACATCTTCAAAGAGGCAAAAGAGAACTCGCCTAGTATTATTTTTATTGACGAAATTGATGCAATTGCACCAAAACGAGAAGAAGCTTATGGTGATGTTGAAAAAAGAGTGGTTGCGCAATTACTTGCATTAATGGATGGACTAACAGATAGAGGTAATGTAATTGTTCTTGGTGCAACAAATCGTCCAGATAGTGTTGATCCTGCACTGCGTAGACCTGGTAGATTTGATAGAGAAATGGAAATTTCAGTGCCAAATGCAGATGGCAGATTAGAAGTGTTACAAATTCATACTAGAGGAATGCCAATTGGTGATGATGTTGAACTAAAAATGCTAGCGTCAGAGCTACATGGTTACACAGGCGCAGATATGAAATCCCTTTGTAGAGAAGCAGCAATGAAGTCGATAAGAAGATATTTGCCAAAGATAGATCTGGAAACTGAAAAAATCCCTTCAAAAATTCTTCAAGCAATGGAAATTAAAATAATTGATTTTTACGATGCAATGCACGAGGTAGTTCCAACTGCAATGAGAGAGTTTTATGTTGAACGATCCAAAATTTACTGGGAAAATGTTGGTGGACTAGATGATGCAAAGAAAATTTTAGAAGAGAATTTGATTTCTGCAATGAATGAACCCGAGAAATTTCTAAAGATGGGAATTAAACCACCAAAGGGTGCATTACTTTATGGACCACCAGGCTGTGGGAAAACAATACTAGCTAGAGCACTATCCACAGAAAGTGGAGGTAACATGATACTTGTTAGAGGACCAGAAATTCTATCAAAATGGGTTGGTGAATCTGAAAAAGCCATAAGAGAAATTTTTAGGAAAGCAAAATCTTCATCACCATGTGTAATAATCTTTGATGAATTAGATTCTCTTGCAAAGCTAAAATCTAGTGAAGAAAATGGTGTGGGAGAAACAATACTAAGTCAATTACTTACAGAGATGGAAGAAGGTTCAAGTTCAAGAGTAGTAGTAATTGGTATCACCAATAGACCAGATATAATAGATAATTCATTACTACGTTCAGGCAGATTAGATTTGAGGATTTTTGTACCTCCACCAGATGAAAAAGGTAGATTGAACATAATTGAAATTCTAACTGAAAATATGCCTCTCTCATCGGATGTAAATCTAAAAGAAATTGCCGTTGCGACACAAAATTATTCTGGAGCTGATCTTGCAGCATTATGTAGAGAAGCAGCAGTTGAAGCAATGCAATATAACTCGACAAAAATTACAAGCAAAAACTTTGCATTAGGATTAAAACGAATTAAACCATCTATTAGTAAGGATGTAGAAACATGGTATGACAAAATCAAAGAGGGGGTTTCAAACGTAGTTCCACAAAAGATGGATAATACGTTCTACGGTTAAAATGGCTATTCCAATAAGAAATCAAATATTAGAAAAAATTAATGAGAAAGAAGGTCTTACAGATAAGGAACTAAATAAAATACTTGTTAAAGACGAAATTGTACTTACAGAAAATGAATTTAATAAAATTCTTCTAGATTTAGAAATTATGGGTTTAATATCAGTCTCATGGATGACTAAAGATACAAAACGAATTGAGGCTGTTACAATCAAAGAGGAAGAGGATGAGTATGATAAACAAATACAAAAAACTGATGAAAAAGATTATGAAGCCAGTTTTCCTGGAACAGAATAAAAAATAATTTAAAACCTAAAGTGAAATGCAGCATCTAATGCAATTGCTAAAAATATAATTGTAAGATATGGTGCAGTCACCTTGTAAGCTTTCCACGCAAATTCTGAAGTAGGAAGTTTTGTTAATTTATAATGATATACCAACATTAAACCTCCTGCAGCAGCAGCTATACCAGTATAAACTAATCCCATACCAAACGCATAAAGCATTAAAGAGTATGGCAAAAGAATTAGAGTGTTAACTAGAATGTAAGTTGATGTCTTTTGCATTCCAATTAATACTGGTAGCATTGGAACTTTTGCTTCAGAATATTCATCCTTCATTTTCATAGCCAAACACCAAAAGTGTGAAGGAGTCCAAACAAATACCAAAAATCCAATTAGAAATCCAAGAATATCCATTGAGCCTGTTGCCGCTGACCAACCTGCCATAGAAGCAGCACTTCCTGCAAATCCTCCAATTACAATATTTGAGGAGTTAAGTCGTTTCAACCAAGCAGTGTATATTATGACATAAAAGAAAATTCCAAGTGCTATAAAAAACGCTGAAATGTAATTCAAAGTTAATGCGCCATATACTACCGAAATAACACTTACTGTAAGACCATACAATAAAACAGAATTTGGTTTCATTCGTCCAGAAGGGATTGGTCTTGTACTTGTTCTTTTCATCAATGGATCAATATCTCTATCATAGTAATGGTTCAATGCACTTGAACCAGCAGATGCTAATGCACCAGCAATTATTATGTGCAACAGACCCCAATAATCAAGCTCTGGTCCTACCAGTTTACTTGCAGCAAACATTGACGTTACTGCAGTTATTACTAAAAGAACTACAATTCTTGGCTTAGATATTTCAAGAATTTCACTGAAACCCATGATTTACTTCGTCTATATAACGAATTTATACCAATCTAATAGCGATCATAGTTATTTCACAAAGATAAAATATTACTGAGAAACCATCAAAGCTAAATTGAGTAATTGGGATTTAATTATGCCTGGTGCAGGTCTAACAGCTATAGGATTAGCTGGATTAGTAACATCATATTCTGGAATTGCCCATACATTCATTGATGGCATGCATGCTCTAACTGGGCTTCTGACTATGATTGGCTTGATTATACTTGCAGCCGGTATTTTAGAGGGAGGTGTTTCCACAACTAATAGAACTAAAGCTGTTGTTCTGGTGATTGTTTCAATTTGTCTTGCATTTGGAACATTTGCAACTACTCTGACTGAAAATTCTACGTTACCAGTATACTTTGGATTATTAATTATGATTACAATACCAGCTATTGTAGTTGCATACTTTGCAATGAAAATTCCTCAATATGTTAAACCAATTGGAATAATTTTCATTTTAGCAATAGGAAGTGGTGTTGGATTATATGTTGCATTTGGTTTTACTGGTCCTGATGCATACTTGGTGACAGAAGAAGTTGTGGAAGTTGAAGAAATTATTGAAGTAATTCCTGAAGGTCCAATATTTGCAATTTCAATTCTAGCAGGTTCAGCTGAACAAGGAAACCCTGATTATGAACCAGATGAATCAATTGTCTCTCAGGGTTATGTAATAGAATGGTTAAACAATGATGAAATGCCACACACTGTGACAAGTTCAATAGATTTTGGTGAAACATTTGATTCAGGTATGTTAATGTCTGGAGAGTCTTACAGCCTGGATAGTAATACACTTGATTTAGGCACGTATGAATACATGTGTATTGTACATCCTTGGATGGTAGCAACATTTGTTATAGACGAACCAATAGAATAATTGTGAAAAAAATAATTCTAAATCAGGCACAAAAAGATTTACTACAAGAACATGCTGCAAAATATAGTTCGAATGAATCATGTGCAATGTTACTTGGTATACATAATGGGGAAGAATGGAATGTTAAGGAGATTTTTCTAACACGTAATTCAAGTGAAAACTCTGAAGTAACTTTTGGAATTGCGCCAGAAGAACTTCTACAGGGATACAAACTCGCAGATGAAAAGAATTTAGAATTAGTTGCTATATTTCATTCTCATCCAAATTCAAATGCACTGCCGTCAAATACTGATAAAAAATTCATGAAATTGAATGGTGACATTCCATGGATTATTTTCTCTGGAATTAACATTGATTTCAAGGCATACGTACTAGATGAAGAAATTGAAGAGATTCCAATCAAAATTATGGAAAGACATTTTTTCAATAATTAATAGATTCTAAGAAAAAATAATGAATTGTTTGAATTAAATACTCCTTGATTCATGTTATGATATGGCAATGGATATACATGTCTACGACACTTATGTTAAAGCCAAAGATGGTCATACAATGCACTTTGATGTAATTACTGACGTGCAGGATCATGACAAGGCAATTGAATTTGCAAAAGAATGGCTAGCAACTGTTGGTGAAGAAGGTGCAGTCGTAACAGGAGAGGAATGCCAATTCTGTCACACACAAGGCGCCCCAGAACCAGTAGAAAATGAGATTAAAGAAAAAGGTTATTTCATCCAAAAAATGGAAGGCTGTCCTTAATTCTATAATCTTTTTTTATTTTATTTTTCTATAATTAGAGTTCGGATCTAACATTTTCCATTTTTTGAGCAAAATAGAAGCATATTACAACACCAACTATACCTACCGCAATGAATGGGATAGACATGCCAAATGTTTCAGATGTAAATCCATAAAACATTATCAAATTACTTGGAATAATTCCAGCTATACTTCCAAAAATACAGCCTATCAAAATTACAATAAATTTTGGTATCACAAATAATTACTATCACCTACAAAATATAGGGATTTTCTATAACACTATGATTGCAAAGAATACAGGTACGAATACAATTGCAATTGTATTTAGTAGTTTGATTACTGTGTTTAGTGCAGGGCCTGCAGTATCTTTGTAAGGATCACCTATAATATCACCTACAACTGCGACTTTGTGTTCTTCTGTTCCTTTTTCACCTTTCATCTCAATGAGTTTCTTTGCATTATCCCATGCGCCACCAGTATTTGCCAAGTGATATGCAAGGAATATTCCAGTAACTACTGCTCCCATAAGTAGACCTGCAACTGCAGATGGACCTAACAATATACCAACAACAATTGGTGCAGCTACTGCAATTGATGCAGACTTCCAAAGTTCGCCTATTGATGCTAATGTAGCAACATCAACACATTTTGCATAATCAGGTTTTGACTTTCCAGTTAGTATTTCAGGATCGCCTTTGAATTGTCTTCTCACTTCATCCACCATTTTCTTGGCAGCCCTTTCAACACCACTGATTAATTGACCAGTGATAATGAATGGAATCAATCCGCCAACAAGTAGGCCTACAATTACTGAAGGGTTTGATAATCCATAATCAATTACCATTTCAGTGAAATAATGTGATGCCTCAAATTGAAATGCCTGAATCATTGCTAATGCAGCCAATGCAGCACTTGCAATCGCAAATCCTTTTGTAACTGCCTTTGTAGTATTACCAACTGCATCAATTTCATCAGTGATTTTACGATTATCCTCACCCATTCCAGTCATTTCTACAATTCCACCTGCGTTATCTGCAATTGGACCAAATGCATCAATAGCAAGAACAATTCCTGCAAGACTTAACATTGCCATTGCAGTAAGTGCAGTTCCAAATATTCCATAAAGTAATGGGTCAGAACCTTCTGGTGCAGCTGAAGAACACATAGCAAATGATATGATGATTGCTGCTACTAATGCAATCATGAATGGCCCAGTTGACTGTAATCCCTTAATGATTCCCATTAATGTTAATGATGCGTATCCCCATTTTGCAGATTCTGCAATTTCTACAACTGGTTTGTACTTGTAATTTGTATAGTGATCTGTAATCTTTTGAATTACAGGAACAAGTATTACACCAATAACAGTGGCACCAAACAATGCATATGCAATTGGAGTTGTACCTAAAATTATGTATGTAAATACAAAGTTTAATGCGATTGCAATTGCAGCTGTAACATAAAATGAGATATTAAGTGGCTTCATGACATCTGTAATCTTTCTTGTACCAATTGTAGCAGTACCAATGATTGAAGCAATTAATCCTGATGCACCAATTAGTATAGGATATGCAAAATTTTCAGGTGAACCGATTAGTGCAGCAATAAGTAATGCTGCAAGAATTGTTACAATATATGATTCATAGACATCGGAGCCCATTCCTGCAGCGTCACCTACATTATCACCCACATTATCTGCAATTGTTGCAGGATTACGTGGGTCATCTTCTGGAATGTTAGCCTCAACTTTACCTACCAAGTCTGCACCCATGTCTGCTGCTTTAGTAAATATTCCACCACCAATTCTAATGAATAATGCTATTAGACTTGCACCAATTCCAACACCTGCAATAGTAATTGGATTTGGGAATATCATATACAATATAGCAATAGCAACTAATGCCATAGCGGGAATTGCTAAACCAACAGTTGCACCACCTCTAAAAGCAATTGCAAATGTTTTACCTAAACCAGAATCTGTTGCATTAGCTGCTCTTACAGCTGCTTTAACAGTAACTTTTAGTGAAATAATTCCTGCAATTGCAGAAAGTGTTGCGCCAACTGCAAATGCAATTCCATTTGAACCACCAATAAAGAATCCAATAATAACAGATAATCCAATTGCTATTGGAACAATAATTTTCATCTCTCGTCTAAGAAATGCGGCAGCTCCTTCTTTTACTGCATTTGAAATATCCATCATTTCTTTTGTACCTGGATTCTGTTTTGCAACCCAGCTTGTATAGCCTCCTGCAACTGCAAATGCGGCAATTGCTGCAATAACTGGTAAAATAACCTCTAATGGTAGAGGTAAAGTATTCTCAATAGCCATCTTAATAATCAGAAACGAAATTCTGAAGAATATAAATCATCAAGGTTTTTTGTTTTAGTTATTTTCGTTTTTTATATGGTGGGAATGTTCTACCTTTCAATCCTAACCGTACTAATTTGTTAAATCGTTTCCCATGACTGAGATATGGGAATCTATGATGGATCAGTTCGTGGACAATTGTATTCTCAAGTGTCTTTTCATCGGGAATTTTTTTTACATTGATAAAAATAGAGTTATGCTCCAAGTAGGCTACACCATAATATTTGTATGCTGTTGTACGACGACCCTCTGTAACTATTTTGGGTGCCATCAATACTTCCTTGCTTGTTAGAAATGCTTGAGGTTCTGATATTGAAAATCGATCTGAATAAACACCGATTTTTTCTAGAATGGATAATCTTACATCGTCATCTAGTTTCATGCTTAATTTCTAAAAAAAACTGTTTATTTGATAATGTCAATTGTTACTAGCTTTTTCATAAAATAATGAGGTCAGAGTTTAGTGTTGTAATCATGAATCATACAGCCACCGTCTCATCATTCCCTTAATTCATTGTATTAACTATTTTTTGAACTTTTTCCTTTATTTCATGATTAATCTTAATGATAACCAAGCCCTCATTAGGTTGCCCATACATAACAACAAAGTTTTCTGGTGCATAAAGGCACACAGGTAATACCAGGAGGTCCTCTTCACCATCAACTGTTAATCTAATAGGAGGTTTCAATTCAAATGCATTTTTAATAATAGTAATGCTCTCTTGCGAAATCTCTCCTGATGGATTTTGGCAATCAAGGTTTGTTATAATAGATTCAGACTCTGGAATATTACGTTTTATTCTTTTTTCTTGACCATCGACAATTTGTAGAAATGGTACTAATCCCATTTTTAGAAGTTTATCAGTTGTAGCATCACCTACAGTTACAACTAATGAGTTTGCATATGCATCTTTGATAATTTCTTCTTGCTCTGAATCAGTCTCTAACACTAGTCTGCCTAGTGGTGTTTTTAATTGAATGCGTAAATTTTCTGGTAGAATCAAAGTATTAGTTAGTTGATGGTGCAGTTTCAGCTTGCATTTGTTCTTGTAATTTGGCTGCAACAATACTACATTGTGCAGCGACATTTTTTGCTGAGATTCTAAATGCTTCTGCACTTGGAGAATCAGAGTTTGTCATCATAACAGGTTTACCTAAATCAGAACCTTCCATAATACCTGAGTTAAGAGGAATTTCCCCTAAGAATGGAATATTATGTTTTTCACTAATTTTTTTTGCGCCACCATTTCCAAAGATATAATGGTTATTCGAACAATCAGGACACTGAAAGTAACTCATATTTTCTACAACACCAAGAATTGGGACATTTAGTTTCTCAAACATGCCTATTGCCTTTACTGCTACATTACTAGCAACATCTTGCGGTGTTGTTACAACCAGAATTCCTGTAATTGGAATAGTCTGTGCAAGTGTCAAAGGAATATCACCTGTTCCTGGTGGAAGATCAACAATTAGATAATCAAGGTTTGACCAGTTGGTATCAACTAGGAATTGTTTAAGAATTCCAGATATAATTGGACCACGATAAATTGCAGCCTGATGTTCTTGTTCAGCAAAAAAACCAAATGAAACGACTTTGAGGTCATTGAAATCTGCTGGTTGAAGTTTGTTATCTTCGACTTCCATAGCACCATCTTTCATTCCAAGCATTAGTGGTATTGACGGTCCATAGATATCTGCATCTAGTAATCCAACTTTGGCTCCTGTTTGTGATAATGCTATTGCAAGATTTAATGAAACGGTTGATTTTCCAACACCACCTTTTCCACTTGCAACACCGATAACATTTTTTACAGTTGCCATAGATTCGTCTGCATCTAATGACCTGCCTTCCATTACCTTTGCTGTAACTTTCATATCAAAATTTTTGATATCATCTAATTCGTCTATTGCTTTTCGTACATCTGCCTCAATTTCATCGTTAAATGGACATGCAGGTGTTGTTAACTCCAACGTAAATTTCAAGTCTCCAGAATTCAGTTCTAGGTCTTTTATCATTCCCATTGACACTATATCCTTTTTTAAATCAGGATCAATGACAGTTGCCAATTTCTCTAATACTTGATCTACGCCAACCATTATCCCAAATCACTATACACTTTATTTTAACTTAGATTAACTTAGTCTAAACTAATTCAAATTTTCATTAATTGAGAGTAAAAACTTGCTTTAATCGCGAAAAAATTGTCATTTCACCATTAAATTATCAAATTTCACCCAAAGGTTCATAAATTGAAATTCATAAAAAAATTCACAGTTGTTTTCTGTTTCAACGCTTGTAGATATTGTAAGGATACCACCTAATCTATTTGGTACAACACTCAAAAAAGCAGCTGAAAACATTTTGAAATCAAAATATGAAAGTATGATAAATCAGGATTTAGGATACATCATAATGATAATGGGTGCTAAAGTTAATCCACTAGGAAAAATGATTCCTGGAGATGGTGGAACATTTCATCGAGTAGAGTTTCAAGCATTAACATTTTATCCAAAACTTCAAGAAATTGTAAATGGTGAATTGGTTGACATCACAGACTTTGGTGCATTTGTAAGAATTGGGCCAACTGATGCTTTACTACATTTATCACAAGTTATGGATGATTATCTAAAGAGTGATGTTGCTTCAGGAATGATTGTTGCAAATCAAAGTGGAAAAACATTGAAAGTTGGTTCTACAATTCGTGCTAGAATAACTGCTGTTTCTCTTGGTAAAGCAGCATCTATGGGAAAGATTGGTATCACATGTAGACAACCATTCTTAGGTGCAGATGATTGGATAGCTGATGAAATTAAAAATACTGAAGATGGTGATAAAACTACGGAAGAAAAATCATCAGTAGTAAAAGTAAAGGAGAAGTAATATGGCAAAAGAATTAGCATGTAGAAAATGTAAACATGTAACAATTGGGAAAGTTTGCAGCGTGTGCAAATCTACGGATCTTTCACCTGATTGGAGTGGAATTGCATTAGTTGTTGATCCTACAACATCTCAAATAGCTAAAACACTTGGGATTACTCAAAAAGGAAAATATGCATTAAAGGTTACGTAAGTTGGGCTTTAATGCAAAACGTGAACTTAAAAGATTTCTAGAAGAAGATATTGGAAAAGGCGATATTACAAGTAAGCTTATCAAACAACAGCAAATTACAGCAAAAATTATCTCAAGAGAAGAAACTATTGTTGCAGGAGTAAATTTTGCTAAGCAAATTTTTGCATTGAAAGGATGTCGTGTAAAAGTAGTCACAAATAACGGGAAAAAAAGTAAAGTGAATCAAACAATACTAGAAGTGAGAGGCAACGCCTATGCAGTTTTAAGTTGTGAAAGAACAGCACTTAATTTGTTATCAAGAATGTGTGGTATTGCGAACAAAACAAATCACCTAGCAAAAATACTGAGAAAAACTAGATCAAGATCAAAATTGTTTGCAACTAGAAAAACCGCCCCTGGCTTAAGACAATTCGATAAAATTGCAGTAGAAATTGGTGGTGGTCATAAACATAGAATGTCACTAGACGAAATGATTATGATCAAAGATAATCATATTTCAGTAGAATCACTTGAATTACTAATTAAAAAAGCAAAAAAAACTAGAAAACCAATTGAAGTTGAAGTAGAGAATCAGAACGATGCAATTTTTGCAGCAGAAATGGGTGTAGAAATAATCATGCTGGATAATTTCAGACCATCACAAATAACTAGTGTCATGAAAAAGATGAAAAATCTGGGCTTGTTGAAAAATATTAAACTGGAAGCATCTGGAAGAATTAACGAGAAGAACATTTCCAAATATGGAAAGACTGGTGTAGATATGATTTCTGTTGGAGAAATAACTAATTCAGTAAATGGTGTAGACCTAAGTTTGGAAATTTAGCTAATAGCCAGCATTCTTTCTATTGCCAATCTTGCTTTGTCAGCTATTTTCTTTGGTACTTTTACCTCGTATTTTTCATTTAGTAAGGAGTCATAGACCTTATCAAGTGTAATCATTTTCATAAATTCACATTCTGCCTTTGCAGATGCAGGAACAAAATTCTTAGTTGGATTTTGCTGCTTCATTCTGTATAGTATACCAGTTTCTGTAGCAACTACAAAATCATTTGATTGGGAATTTTGAACATGATTCATCATTCCCTCAGTTGATAATATTTGGACTTGACGTTCATTGTAACTTCCTGCAGCAACATCATAAAGCATAGGAGATGTACAGCTACATTCTGGATGAATCAAAAATTCAGCATTCTGGAAGGAATCAAGCTTTGATTTCACATCATCTGGTGTAATTCCTGCATGAACATGGCACTCACCAGCCCAAATGAACATGTTTTTTCTACCAGTCATTCTTGCTACGTACGAACCTAGAAACATGTCAGGTAGGAAGAGAATTTCTTTATCAGTTGGTATTGATTTTACTATATTTACTGCATTAGATGAAGTGCAACAATAATCTAGTTCAGATTTTATCTCTGCAGTTGTGTTTACATATCCTACAGAAATTGCGTCTGGATGTTCCTTTTTCCATTTTTGTAATTGTGACAGTGTAATAGAATCAGATAGTGAGCATCCAGCATCTAAATCGGGAATTAAGACTTTCTTGTCTGGGCTTATTATTGCTGCAGTTTCTGCCATAAAATGTACTCCGCAGAATAGAATTGTTTTGTGATTAGTTTTTGCTGCCTGTCTTGCAAGTCCTAACGAATCACCTACAAAATCTGCAACGTCCTGAACTTCTGGAATTTGATAATTATGTGCTAGAATAACAACGTCAGTTTCCTCTTTTAGTTTGGCTACCTTATCTTTTAACATCCGAAAAATTATCGGTATTGATTATCATTTAAAGGATTATCTACTGCCAATTTTTTTAACAAATATTTATCAGAGTGGCAATTTTTGCCGTTCTAGGTACCAATCTTAATTTCATCAGTACAAATTGAGCGTAGCGTCTCTATGGCTGAAAGAACAGCTAGCCGACTTGTTTTTGGGTTAGTTGAATCTGGAACATTTTCTACGGTCGTTGTAATCTTGCCAAAACTTCCTTTGGATTCAATATAATGTGTGTTCATGTCTGTATTAGGGTCTACTACAACCTTTACTATAGTCTCGTGACTTCCTATTCCAGCCAGACTAAGTAATGCTGATACGTTGACATTTTTTGGGAACAGTCTAACTGCCTCACTTGCAGAGCCCTCGAAAATTGTTGTTACTTCTGAAATACTGTCAAGTTCAATATTTGATGTTTCAAAAAATTTAGCACCTTTCAAAGAGTCTGGATGTTTTGTTGTAGTAATTGTTACTGACTCTAATTCATTTCTTACAGATTTTAGTGCGTCCAATCCTGATATTGCACCTGATGGAAGATAAACAGTTTTTTTGAATTCCTTACACGCCTCAGAAATTATCTCATAGACAGATTCATCCAGAAGCGCACCACCACTCATAATCATCAAATCCTTTCTGTTCTGCAAAATGCTTAATGCATTATCACTAACTGCATCTTGCGATGCAGCTTCTATAACCAAGTCCAAAGAATTTGATGAGAGTAGATGTGCATTCCCAACTATCTCAGGCTTTTGTTTTAATTTTGTTGCTAATGCATCTGCCTTTGACCTATCAGAATCAAAAACATGCGTTAGTTGTGCTGGAATCATTCCTGTATCAATTGCTATTGCAATTTGAGTACCTATAGCACCACATCCTAGTAACCCTATACGCTTCATTTCGATAATTTGGTGTAGGGATAATAAATAAACTCTGAGTTATAGGCAAAAAACACAAACAAAAAAGATTTAGTGCTGGCTAATAGCCAGCTAATTTTCTACCCTAATGTTCATATTTATGAAATGCCAGATTATTGATTATGCTAAATAGTGTGTTCAAGGAAGCAATTCAAAATAGAGAAAAGACACTTTCTATTCTCAAAGGACCAAAATATGAAAAAATAATTCAAAAGGCAAAAGAAAATTGGGTTGAATACAAACCACAGAAACAAGAGGTGATTTCTGCAGGAATAGATAGTAGTTTTAACAGTACAAAATTTCAAGGTGCAGAACTTTGGGCCGTTACTGCAGTTTCTATAAAGTCAGATGGTGAAATTATTGCAGATTTGCATGATTTTGGATTGGACACAAGTCCAGAACTGGCATCAATGGCAAGCAAGATGGAGATAGAAGCATGTAACATGTCAATTGATAATGCAGATTTGGTTTTGATGGATGGTTCACTTTATTCACAATTTATGACTAGGCAAGCATCTTTAACACAATTAATGATCGAATCCATAAAAAAGAGAGGTAATGTGGTATTTGTTTCAAAAACATCTAACACACGAAAACAGTTTGAAGATTTAGGAGCAATAGCTGGTGACATTTTTTATTATAATCATGCAACTTCCACTCCTGGTTTCAGTAAGATTTTTGAGGATTCAAAATTTGGAAATGACAAAATAATCACATCTGTATTTGCGCGGTTAGCAGATTCTTTACCTTTAATCAAAGTGGAACTTTTTGGTTCAGGGCATACAGACAATGATGTAATTCAAATTTTAAACAAGATTTACAAAAATAGCATTGGTGGATATCCGTATTCATTGAAGCTTGCACACAACAATTGTAAAATTTCAGGAAATGACCTTACGAAACTGGCTAGTATTCACGGATTATCCAATGAAATTGGCTCTAGAGAGGTTCTAGGATGACATTAGGCTTTGTTATTGGTGAGTCAAAACCAACACTGGTCACGGCACAGACATCGAGGTCATTGCCAATAGGTGAATATGTCATTATTGATTCTCAAGATGGAAAAATTGTTGGTTTGGCAGAGAAATCAGTTGTTTCAAGTGCAGCACTTGGTGACATCAAAAACTATGATGAGGCATTGGAAAGTATTGAAGTTGCGGAGTTGAACAAGCGTGACAAAAGTTACACTGCATCAATTCGAATATTGGGATTTCTGGAATCATTACAAAAAGGCAAGGCTATACTACCTGCAGTACCACCAATTCCTGGAACACAAGTCATAAAGGCAACAAAAGAAGACTTGGGTCAAATCTTTGGTCCTGAAAATAATGAGTGGATAAAGATTGGTAATCTGCTTAGAAACTCAGAAATAGATTCACTGATAAATTTGAACAAGATTGTTTCACGCCATGTCGGAATACTTGCTATGACTGGTATGGGAAAAAGTAATCTAGTTACACTACTTGCAATGCAAATTGCAAAACTTGATGGAACTGTAATCATATTTGATTATCATAATGACTACTCTGATCTAAATATTCCAAAAATTAACGTCATTGATGCAAAGATAAATCCAAGACTTTTGGAGGCTGATACCCTTTCAGATGTGCTAGAAATTAGAGAAAGTGCCGATGTACAACAAAGAATTTTGCGCCTAGCGTTTACTCCCGAAATTAAGGAATCTGCCAATTTCTGGGAAGCTTTAGATGAACAAGTGCAGTATATTGGTGCAAATCCAGAAAGAAAGGAAGATAGACATTCTGCTGACAGAGTTCAGGATAAAATTGATGATGCACGAAACAGAGCATCTGAGATACTTGATCCTGATATGACAAATCCAGTCGGTCTTATCAAAGAAGGAAGGTTAAACATTCTAAATGTCTCAGAGTTTACTGATAAACAGGCAAATGTTGCTATTTCGTATTATCTGCAAGAACTTTTAGCTGACAGAAAAGCTGCAGTTAATGCAAAGAGTGCAAAGTCAAAATTAAAAAGAAATTATAGATTTAACACGCCAATCTTTGTCATTATCGAAGAGGCACACGTATTCATACCTAAAAATGAGGATGCCAAAGCCAAATACTGGGCAGGTAAAATTGCCAGAGAGGGAAGGAAGTTTGGTCTTGGCCTAGGAATTGTCTCACAGAGACCAAGAGATATTGATGCTAATGTGCTTAGTCAAATGGGCTCACTTGCAGTAATGAAGATAGTTCAAGAGGATGACCAAAGACAAATTGCATCTGCTGCAGAATCAATTAGCCGTGAATTCATTTCACAACTCACTTCACTAAATATTGGTGATTCTGTGTTGGTTGGACAGTGGGTTAACCTTCCAGCAATTGTACATATTGATGAAGTAAAAGGAAAGACTATTGGTTCTGACCAGAATGCTGTTGGTGAATGGGCAGTAGCAAAAAAGATTGATGATGCAGGAACAAAATCTAGTCAAGACCTAGTTCAAAAAGATCTTCTAATGGATTGAATTTAGTTGATCGGAAATAATTTACAAAATAAGGTAGAAAACTAACATGATATTTTCACATATTTCTGATACACATCTTGGGTTGCAACAATATGGATTAGAGGAAAGAGAGCAAGACATCTATGATTCATTCAATCAAGCAATTGATATTTCAATAAAGGATAAAGTGGAGTTTGTAATATTTGCTGGTGACATATTCCATACACCAAATCCAAACGGTAAGGCAATATTACAAATGGCAAATGCGCTAAAGAAATTAAAACAAAATTCTATTGAGTCATTCTTTATTCTAGGAGAGCATGACATTAGTAGAATTCGTGCTACACCTGTACCTTACGTATATCATAACTTGGAATTTTCAAAATATGTTGGAAGAGGGGAACCAGTTTTTTACAAAGATGTAATGATTGCAGGAATTGATAAAATAAGAAAAAACGAAATTACATCATTCGAGGAGAAATTTAGAAAACTTGACAGTATAGCAAAACAGCACAATGGTCATAAAATTCTTGTACTACATCAAGGAATTACTGAGATTAACCAGTTTGCTGGAGAGTTAAACGCTTCTGATCTGCCAAAAAACTTTACTTATTACGCCATGGGACACTTGCACGACAAACTTGTAAAAGACTTTGACCAACTTGGAGGACCACTCGTATACCCAGGTTCTACTGAGATGACAACAAGTGAGGGAATAAAAGAAACTGAGAAAGGATTCTTTGAGGTTGATATTTCATCAAATGAGGCTAAACCAACTTGGATTAAACTGGATACTAGACCACAATTCTCTACAAAAGTTGATTTTGAAGGATTTGACAATTCCATGACTGAAATAATAGAAAAAATAGGCATGTTTGACAAAAAACCAGTAATTGAGATTAAGATACATGGAAAAAATGCTGAAAGAGATGTAATAGAAGCAAAAATTTCCCAGATAATTCCAAAAACATTACACTGTTCATGGAAGATATCACAAAGTGATGATGGCACCTCTGTTCTTCTAGATAGACCAGCAAGAATAGATGAAGAATTATTCAAACTTGCAGTTAATGCCTTAAAATCAGAAAAACTTGCAGGATTTGCAGTCAATGATTTACTTCCACTTTTATCAACAAATCAACTTGATCAGGCAACTCAACTGGTAATTGAAAACTTTGAACTGTATAAGGAGAAAAAATGATAAAAAGTATTGAGTTAGTTGATTTCCTGTCACATTCTGACACAAAACTACAGTTTGATGATGACACAAGTGTATTTGTTGGACAGAATGGTGCTGGTAAATCAAGCATTATTGATGCAATTACATTTGCATTGTTTGGTAACCACACAAGAAAAAACAATAAGAGCTTAATCAGACGTGGGGCAAATCAGGGATTTGCTAGGATTGAATTCTCTGCAAATGGAAAAAACTATCAAGCCTTAAGAAAAATTAATTCAAAGGGAGAACTTATTGCACAATTCTCGGAGGAGATCAATGGTAGTTTAAAAATAATTGCTGAAGGAGAAAGAAAGCAATTTGATGAATCAATGACAGTACAAATTGAAAAGACACTTGGTATTGATTTTGAGAAATTAAAGATTGCATCAATTGTTCAACAAGGCGAACTTGATACAATCATAAAAGCAAAGCCAAAAGAATTCAAGGAATTATTGAATGCAATAATCGGTATAGATAGATTAGATACTGCACTAAGTTCAATGAGAACTGTACAAAAAGATTTCAGAACCCATATACAGAAAAAACTTGGTTATGATGACACACAGGTACAACTTATTGAAAATCAAATCACTGAGTATGAGAATGAATCCAAAAATGCCAAACCAAGATTGGAAAAACTTGTAACAGAAAAAGAGAAAATTAGGGGATTAATCTCGAATCTTGAGGAAGAAATCGAGACTAATGCTTCAAAAGAGTCACAGTTGAAAGAACTAGATTCCAGAAAAAATGAATTAATTTCCTATGTCAGAGACATAATAAAATCAATCCAGAGGGAGGTTTCAGAAAAAGAACAAACAGTAAATGAGTGTAAACCATGTTTTGCTGTATCTAGAAATACGGAGGAACTACAGCTTGAGAATAAGAAAAATCAGAAAGACCTTGTGGCAATAGAAACTGAACTTAACGATTTAGAGAAAAAACAGGTAAGATTGGAAGAACATGAAGATCTTGCTGAGAGACTAGAGTTGAAGGATGGCAAATGTCCTGTTTGTGACTCTTCTGTTGATCATCTAAATCCATTATTCCAAAAAGAGCACATAGTAACTGAGATTGCAGTTATACAAAGGGACATAGCTCAATTAGAAACTGAAAGAGCAAAGCTAATAGAAAAATCAGAAAAACTTGAAGATGAGTTAGAAGAATCAAAAGAAGCTGAAACAATACTAAAAACTCATAAAATTACCGATGAGTCACAGCTTGAAGAAATTGTTGCTGAAATCAAAATTAAAACAAAACAGATTCAAAAAATACCTATCACAGTTAACTCTGGTCAACTTGTTGAGGCTGCAACATTAGATTCTCATGCAAAAACTCTCTATGAGAGTATTGCATCACTTGAAAAATCAACAGAAGGATTTGATCAAGAAGCATTTCTGAAAATGAAAGAATCTCTACATGATTACAGAAATGAATTAAGCCAAATTGATCAAGAATATGGAGAGATTTCTGGTAACAATAAAAAAATAAGTTTGAAGCTTGAAAAACTTGGAACGATATTAAAAGATCTCAAACATGTTCATGGTTATGTTGGAGAACTTGAGGAAATACAAAATTCTGTTTACAACCGTGATGGTCCTGTAGGAAAAAGTCTAAGATCATGGGCATTGGAAGTTATCTCAGTGAAAGCCTCAGAATACTTGGAGAAACTAAATACAAAAATTCAGAGAATTTCATTATCAGAGAAAAATACAAAAATAGACATTACATGCTATTCAAGAAATACCACTCTTGAACTTGAATCACTTAGTGGAGGTGAACAAGTTAGTATCGCATTAGCGCTTAGATTGGGTATGGCTCATCTTCTTGGTGCGTCAAATCTCAACTTCATGATACTTGACGAGCCTACAACACATCTAGACTCAGAACGAAGAAAATCACTAGTAAATGTTCTATCCCAACTTACAAACATCAAACAAAATGGCTCGTCAATGCAATTCATAATCATAACTCATGATGCTGAAATCTTTGATGACTCTTCAGTTGAAAACATATACAAATTCGAACCTTCACAGAACGGAACTATAGTTTCTGCTCTTTAGCCGCCAGTGAGTTTCGCAAATTTTTCATTTTTGCTTAGAGTTTTCATGAACTCCAGATTCGAAAGTGCAACTACTGCAGAATGTCGTACAGACTCCTCTGGATCATTGAGTGCTTTCTCTAAAACATCAGAACCACTTTTTGAACCTACCACACCCAATGCCACTGCTGCCTCATGTCTTACAAACATACTAGGATCATTTGCAGTTGCATCCTCTAAAGGCACAATTCCGCTGTTATAACACATCTGACCTAATGAGAATGCTGCTTCATGACGAACAAGTTCGTTTGGATCCTCTTTGAGAACTTTAGCCACATACTGAACTTTGTCTTCACCACCTATGTCTACTAGAATACATGTTGCCCTACATCTTACAACATAGTCATCATGATCAAGTAGTTTTACAAAATACTCTGTATCCTGTTTTTCATAGCGTGATTCCATCTCTGCAAAGAGATCTATTCTAGATTGTGGAACTACTTCCATGCTTAGACTCTTTTCAAGTCCTTTTTAATTCTATTTTTGTAAAACGCCAGTTATGTTTTTAATAGAAAAAACAATGGAATCTATCATGGTAACCATCGGAGAAAAATCACCAAACCTCAAAATCTCAAAATGGGTTCAGGGGATGGATACAAATCTTGACAAAGAGGAAGACAATGTAAAACTGGTTGAAGTTTTTCAGGTAAATTGCCCAGGATGCTTCATTTATGGAATTCCTGAAGCGATTAATATTTACAATAAATACAAGTCAGAAGGATTGACTGTCCTTGGACTGGCTACAGCGTTTGAGGATTATGACAAAAATACGCTTGAAAACCTAGAATTGCTACTTAGCACTGGTGAAGTAATTGGGGATACAAAACAAGGTTTATCCCAATACAATCAGCTTAATGATGGAAAATTGCAGTATAAGATTCCATATCCAGTTGCAATGGATTCATTAGTAAAAGAGAACGGCGAACCATCCCAAGAAAAAATGAACGCATTCATCAATAATCAAATTCCAAACTTTGACTCACAGCCTCAAGAGTATAAAGATAAAATCTACGATAGAGTGAAAGAATATTACAAGTCAAAAGAGTTTTCTGCTGAAACATTTGAAATGTTTTCTTTACAAGGTACACCATCAACAATACTAGTAGATAGGAAAGGAATTCTACGTGACGTTTCATTTGGTCAGAACGCTAACTTAGAATCTATGGTTAAAACATTGATTGGTGAATAACTAATAGTTCAGTCTTTTAAAACGCTTCAAAATAACTATAATTCCAATTAGTGACGTAGCCAGTACGATTGGTGCTACTTCTGCAAATTCTGGGAGATATGTTGTCCCAATGATCTCAAGTGTATGCTTGCCTGTACCTTCAAATTCAATAGTAATAAAGGAATTATTATCATCTATGTTAAAACGAGGAAATATCTCCGAGCCATCTAGTAGAAATGTAAATTCACCATTAATCAAATTTTTAGGAATTAAAATTTCGAGTAGATTGTAATCGAGTGAACTATCAATATAGAATGTAATCATCTTCCTATCTTTATCAAATGAAAGATCTGTAACATCAAGATTCCCTGTAGCCTCTACTGGAAAATCATACCCGCCGGTTGGAACAATGAATGTGTGTTTTAATCCTGTGCCTTCTTCAGACAATACAAGTCCTAACGCGGAAGGTATTGTAATTATCATTGATAAAAGTAATATGAAAAATACTTTCATTATGCTACACTAGATAGCACTCTTTTTCTCAGCTCTTTATCTTTTTTGATTCTTGGATGTGATGCATCAGCAAGAATGACCTCATACCAATAATGCATTCCGTCTTTATAGATAAAATATGAACCTAAAAGACTCATGTTTGGATATCTTTCTAGAACTCTTCGTTCAGCAACTTGTCTCATATTTACTGCTGCTTTAATTCTAGTAACACCAAGATGCTTTGGCCTTCTACCACCAGTTGGTCTCTTTTTTCTCATTCCGCCTGTACCAACTCTCATTCGAACTACTATGATTCCTTGTTTTGCCTTGTAGCCAAGTCGTCTTGCTCTGAGAATTCTACTAGGTTTTTCGATTCTGGTTACTGCGTCCTGTTTTCTCCATGAAACAACCCTGTCCCGAAGTTCGGGTGAGTTTTCTTTCCATAGTTTTAACCAAATTTTGTCTTGGGCAGTATTCATAGTTAAAGTCAAAAATCGCCCTTAATATTCGTATTAGGTATTAAAAAAACTCAAACCAAAATCAAAATGATTTATAATTAGTTTCAGGATTTTTTTGGTTAAATGTTTAAAATTATGATATTAGTTTTAATGGTGTTTTCTGTTTCAGTTTTGACGACAAGTGCCTTTGCACAAAACGTTCCAACAGCAGAAATTATTATTTCATCTGAGACATACAAGTTTGGTGACAAATTGGAATACCAAATTGCTGTCTCAGAAGTGACCAATGAGAATGCAGTTGTATACATTACAGATGAATCTGGTGTTAGAAGTAATTTATTTACTATTCCAATTCAGATAGAAAATACAATTGTCACTGCACAGTTTCCTTTTGACAGTATAGTTTGGAAGGAAGGACGATATATTTTAGAATTGGAATATTCTGGTGCAAGTTCCACTACCGAATTTTATCTAGTAGATGATGGAACTACTAATCTTCCATTTTGGATACGAGACATAACAAAGATGTGGGTTGGTGATGAAGCAACTGACAAAGACTATGTAAGAAATGTGATTAGTCAGCTTATTGAAGAAGGAATAATTGACAAGTATTATCAATCAGAGCTGGATGAAAATGTAATTCTAATTCCAGAGTGGTACAAGACAGTAGCAGGGTGGTGGGCATTGGGATATATATCAGATACAGAACTTGTTAATAATTTAAAATTTTTACTTGAAGAGAATATCATAATTATTTCTGATATACAGTTACAAGAAAACTAATCAGTTCTTTTCTGGTGGAATTTCTTTATTACTTCTTTTGCCTATTCCCCATAGAATTAGTAATACTGCCAATCCAATACCCATAGCACCAAACATACCGTAGATTAATGGTGATGAATCAATTGGGGTTGATTCGATAATTGGATTTTCAAGAACACATACACCGTCCTCAAGAATTGTCCCTTCTCCACATTGCTCTTCTAATATGGAAATTATTTCTGCTTCTTTTTCTGCTTCTGCCTGCTCTATGGCTTCTTCTTCAGCTTCAACTTGAGCTTGAACTTCAGCCTCTTTTTCTAAAATATATGAAACACCTGCAATCTCACTTCCAATAATTTCAATTTCCTCAGTGCCAGGATCAACTAAGAATGATATACTTCTATGAGAATCATCTTTGGTTTCGGTAAATGATAATTCATCGCCATCAACAAGTACAAAGAAGTCATCATCTTCAGAGCCTAATTTAGCATCAAAAAAGTTTCTTTCAAAATTAAATTCTAATTCTCCCCCACTACCTACTACTTCTACTTCAAAAATTAACGAGATGAAGCCCATATCTGCTGTAACAGATCTTATTTCCACATTACTGGATGTATACTCGATATCATATGTGGAATCACCTGTATTGACAGAGATTGAATCAGCAAACGCAGCAGGTACTAGTGCGAATATAGCAAAAGCCGCAATTGCAAATGCTGTTTTTTGGAACAAGCCTAGATAACGCCTCTAAGTATCTGTATTATTTTCTCTGCTATAACATTTGCAGCTAAAGACTGAGCTTCTTTTGTCTGAGCACCCATATGAGGCGTGGAAATGAAGTTTGGGAGCGCAGTAAGCTTGTTTGTTGTAGCAGGTTCAACTTCAAAAACATCCAACGCTGCACCGCCAAGTTGTCCATTTTTTAATGCTTCATACAATGCTTCCTCATCTATTACACCACCACGTGATGTATTGATTATTCTCGCAGTGTTCTTCATTGATGCCATTTTTGTAGAGTCAATCATATGTTTTGTACTGTCTAGTAGTGGAACGTGTAATGAAACATAATCAGAACTTGCAAGTAATGTGTCTATATCAGTTTTCATTAGACCAACTTCCTTTGAGAACTCATCATCAATTGGAACAACATCAAATCCAATGATATTCATATTTAATGCTCTAGCTAAACGACCCAACCGTTTTCCAATGTTACCTAAACCTACAATTCCAAGATATTTACCGCGGAGTTCGGTTCCCATCAATTCTTTTTTGATCCAATTACCATTTCTAACTTCTCTATCAGCTCTAGGAATTTCTCTTGCTAAAGATAACATAAGTCCAATAACCAATTCTGCAACTGCATTCATTGCACCCTCAACAGCATTAATTACTCTAATGCCTTTTTCTTTTGCAGCGTTTTGATCAATATTGTCCAGTCCAACTCCAACTCTAGCTATAATTTTGCATTTACTTGCTTTTTCAATCAAATCTTTGGTCAGTTTTGTTCTACTTCTAACAATTACAACATCAAAATTTTCAATCTTTTCTGAAATTTGTTCTGGAGTAATTTCTGGTTCATATGTTATCTTTAAACCATTTTTTTCTAAAATCTCATTTAAGGTAGGATTAACCTGGTCGCATATTAGTACAGACTGCTCAAGGCTCATGCAAGTCAGGATTTTTCATTTAATATAATTATTGTGAGTTAGATAGCATTACTAAAATTTGGTTGAGACTGACAGTAATTGTATGGAAATCACTAATGATTTATTGTTTCAGGTTCTTCCAATAGTTTGTATTGTGGCGGCAGTGGGAATTTTAGTTGGAACAAGAGTCTGGATTATGTTCAAATAGGCATAACCCAGTTTTTGAAAAGTTCAAAAAAAGAAGAAAAAAGGAAAATAGAAAGAGTCTACAGACCAGCTTCAGCTAGTATTGCAGGAACTGCTTCCCATAGTGGGATTGCGCCATCAGCTATTTGAGCTGCTGCTACATCGTCAGTACACATACAATGCACATTCTTAGCTGCGTGGTCAATGGTGTTCATTCCTGCTGGAGGAATTGCATCATAAGGATTTCCTAATGCACCAACATATGATCCAGCTGCTACTGCGCCATCAATAACTGGGAATTTCTCAGTTGAGATTGCTGCTGCTGTCTCGTTAATTGGAGCTAATGGTAGTCCTGCAACCATTACGGTTGCTGCACCACTATAGATTGCTGCATAATCGTGATTTACTGCAACATAAACGCCTGGTTCGTCAAAGACGACATCAGCAATCATGTTTTGTGAACCACCAAGTAACCAAGTCTCGGTTCCTTGTGCTTGCACTCTGTTAGCTTGTGTTATTCTGTCAATGATCTCACCGACAATGTGCCAGTAAACTGGCATGTTGCCTTGATTCTCAACGAAGAATCTTACGTGAGTGTCAGTTGGGAAGAACAACAACTGTGATTGGTACTGTTTCAAATCCATTGAATTCCATGGCTGTGCAACAAAGATGTTCTTATCCATGTCGCCGAACATCAATAAGTTATGAATTGAGTTTGGTACATAACCAAATTGTTGTCCGTTAACTACAGTTCCTGTAGTTGAGTGTGCCATCATCTTACCCATGTCATAATTGCCATCGGTAACATATAGCTGGTTGTATTGAAGTTGGAACTCCAATGCATCTGCACTATAGAATTGTCTGTCTTTAGAAACTTCTCCACCTGAAACTGTTGTCTTGTCTACCATCAATCGTTTGTAACCATCGAGTGGGTCAACAATGGTGATACCATACATACCAGATAGTACGTGTTGGTCCATTGCTGCGACATTAACACCAGAGCAGTGATACTTGTAAACGCCTGGTACTTCTGCAATGTAGCAGTATTCACCAGTCTCACCAATGTTTACTGCTCCCATGTAAGGTACAGCAGACATTTGTGATGCGTGCATATCGTTTCCGTGTTGTGTTGGCTCGTCACTTGGGATAGTCAAAGTCATGTGAACTACGTCACCTTGTGTAACTCTGAGTGTTGGTCCTGGGATTTGACCGCTGAAAGTCATTGCATTGTAGTTACCGCCTAACATTGGTAACTCGTGACTCTCACCTGTCAAATCAAAGTTTACAACAGGTCTATCTGAGTTTAGAAGCTCATCACAAGTACCTGAAACTGCATATGCACCTGGCATTACAAGTTGCAAGCCGCCCATTCTTTCTACTGCTTCAAGTGCTGATACTGGAGTATCTGCGCCTTGTACAGAGATTGGGGCTGCTGTGAGTGTACTTCCGAATAATGCGCCGGCCATAACTGCTACTGCAGCCATGGACATTATTGTTGAATAACGCTTATTCATTAAAATTTTTAATTTTTTTTCTTTTAATAAACCCTTCTAGAAATGTACCAGTACAACTAATGGAAATCGATATCCTAGATGGATCATGTTTTAATATCTGATATTAGCAAATTGATCGCCACTTTTTGTTTAATGTGGCAAGATAATTTTACAAAAGTGTAGTACAATCCTCGAATAATCTTTATGTTTAATGTCAGATTAGAATTAATGTGAAAAACAGAACGGATAAAGATTCATTGGGTTCTGTAAAGATTCCATCTAATGCATACTATGGACCTTTCACAGGAAGAGCAATTAAACAATACCACGTAACTGGAAAAACTGCACATCCAAATTTAATTAAATCATTTGTAATGATAAAACGTTCAGCTGCAATTGCAAATATGAAAACAAAAGCAATTAACAGAAAACAAGGACTTGCAATTGTTAAAGCATGTGATAGTATACTGAAAGGTAAAGCACAAGATCAATTTGTTGTTGATATGATAAACTCTGGTGCAGGCACTGCGCTTAACATGAACACAAACGAAGTTATTTCAAACGTTGCATTAAGAGTTTTAGGTAAAAGACAAGGTCAATACCAATTTCTTCATCCTAATGATCATGTGAACATGTCACAGTCAAGTAATGACACATATCCAACTGCAATGCACATGGCAATTTTATTTTCATTGCAAAATTTGATTCCTGAGATTGAAAAATTAATAAAATCACTGGATAGAAAAGCAAAGAAATTTTCAAAATTCAAAAAAATTGGACGCACCCACCTAATGGATGCACTGCCAGTCACACTTGGTAGTGAGTTTGGTGCATATGTAAGTGCATTAACAAATAGCAAGGACTCAATTTTAGAATCAAAAAAACAATTAGAACAAGTTGCATTAGGTGGAACGGCAGTTGGTACTGGTGCTAATACACCACGTGGTTATAGAAAAATTGTAATTTCAGAGCTTGGAAAAGTTTCAAAACTTAATTTAAAACCCGAAAAAGATATGCAGTATTCTCTACAAAGTAAATTTCCAGTAACTAATGCATCATCAGCATTGAAAAACTTTGCAATAGAACTTGGAAAAGTTTCAAACGATATTAGATTAATGGCATCAGGACCAATTGCTGGTCTTAGTGAACTTGGAATACCTACAGTACATGCAGGTTCATCAATAATGCCTGGTAAAGTAAATCCTTCACTTGCAGAATGTATGAACATGATTTGTTTTAGTGTGATAGGAAATGATACTACTGTTTCTTTTTCAGCACAAGCTGGGCAGTTTGAACTAAATGTGATGCTGCCTGGAATGTTAAAAGCAGTACTTGACTCTACAGACATGCTAACGAACTTTTTACCAATTTTCTCTGCAAACCTTATTGATGGACTTACAGCAAATCAATCAAAACTCAGAGAAAATATTGAGAATAGCCCAGTAATTGTCACACTATTAGCACCAAAAATTGGATACCAAAAATCTGCTGAATTATTCAAAGAATCTCTAAAAACTGGAAAAACAATACGGGAATTAGTTGTTTCAAAAAAGTTATTGACAAATAAAGAAGTGAATTCTCTACTAGGTTAGTATGGCAAAAATTTGGGTGGAAGCATATGGATGCTCTGCTAGTTTTTCAGACTCTGAAATGATTTCAGGTTTGATTGTAAATGGCGGACATACTTTAGCTGATAGTTCAGAAGAATCAGATCTCAATGTTATCGTTACATGCTCTGTAAAAGATGCAACGGCAGCAAAAATGGTTCATAGAATTAAGGAGTCAAACTCTAAGCCATTAGTCGTAGCAGGATGCCTGCCAAAGGCAGAACAGCATACTGTTGAGAAATTTGCTGAAAATGCGAGCCTATTAGGCCCAAATTCTATCGGAAAAACGCTTCAAGTCATCAAGTCAACACTTGATGGGCAAAAAATTATTGCACTGGAAGATACTGACATAACAAAGATCGGATTGCCAAAGATCCGTCTAAACTCTGCTATTGGAATTGTTGAAATTGCAAGTGGATGCATGAGTGAATGTACATTTTGCCAGACCAAACTGTCGAAGGGAGACTTGAAAAGTTATAGAATTGGTGATGTGGTAAGGCAGGTCAAAACAGAAATTTCTGATGGATGTAATGAGGTTTGGCTAACGTCTACTGACAATGGCTGCTATGGTTTAGATATTGGAGCCGATTTACCTGAATTAGTTAATGCCGTATCAGAAATAGACAATAAGTTTTTCATTCGTGTCGGAATGATGAACCCAATGTATATGCCAAAAATTCGAGATGGTCTGCTGAAATCATTTGAAAGTACCAAAGTCTTCAAATTTTTACATGTTCCAGTTCAGAGTGGAAGTAACAAAGTACTGAATGATATGAAAAGGGGTCATACTGAGCAAACTTTTAGGGATGTTACTAACAAATTTAGAGATAAATTTGAGAAATTTACAATCTCTACTGATGTAATTGTTGGATTTCCAACGGAAACTGAGGAAGACTTTGAAGCAACATTGAAGCTTTTGAAAGAGACCAAGCCAGATATTGTAAATCTATCAAGATACAGTCAAAGACCTGGAACATATGCGGCTGAAATGAGGCAAATTGACGTAACTGAAGTCAAGCGAAGAAGCAAAACTGCATATGAACTAATCAATGAGATTTCTGAAGAAAATAATAAAAATTGGATTGGATGGGAAGGCCAAGTCATTTTTGATGAAGAGCATGAAGACCAAATAAGAGGGAGGAATTTTGCATACAAGCCTATCTTTGTAAAAGAAAAACCAAAAATTGGTCAGATTTCTACTGTCAAAATCATAGATTCTACAACCCACAGTCTAATTGGTCAGATTATGAGCTAAAAATTTTAGATCGGAATTCTAACCAAAACTAAGTAAACAGTTTTTTATCAGAATTTGCAATAATGTTCATGACTTTTGAGATAGCCGAGCCTGTATTGGTCGTTGGTCTTGGTGGCGCAGGCTCAAAACTTGCAATGGAGTTGAAAGAAGTAATGAATTCTGACTGTGTTTGCATCAGTAATGACAAAAAAGACCTAAATTATGAAAATTCAATTGAGATTTCTACAAAATCAATCATCAATCCTTCAATCCAGCTGATTAGAGGTTGTGCATTAGAGCATGCTGATGAAATTACCAAATGCGTGTCAAACTACAAGACTGTCATTATCATGGCAAACTTGGCTGGTAAGGCAGGTGCAGCACTATCACCAATTGTTTCTTCAGTATCTAAAGAGCAAAACAAAAATGTATTGTCATTTGCCATCATGCCATTTAAATTTCAAAAAGACAGAATTTTCCAATCAGGTATATCGCTAAAAAGACTTCGAACAAATTCTGATTGCACAATAATTATTGATAATGACGCATTACTTGACAGCAATCCAGATCTTACTCCAGAGAAATGCTACGAAATCACAAATAAAGCAATTCATTGCCTTACAACTTCACTGAAATCATCACCACTCTCTGACGACATGAATATAATGTCAACAAGTAAAAATGCAGAAGATCTTGAAACATCCTTGAAAGATTCCATGAGAATGCTATACGAGGATGCAGCCCCAACAAGTATCAAGCGTTCCATGTTGTATGTATATGGCGGAAGTAAAATACCAGTTGGCGTGATAAACTCGATATCAAATATTGTAGGTGGTATATTTGAGGAAGATAATACACATGTAGATATGTCAACATCTGAAAATTCAAATGTTGTAATGCTTAGTTCAATTCAAGGTGAAACACGCTTTGATAAATATGATCCACTTGGAATTATTTCTCATGATAAGACAATTGATTGGGATGAACCAGAGTGTAGTATTGAATGTGAACTTGATATCCCACAGTTAGAGTAAAATAATTATTCAGATTTCTTTGGTGCAGCTTTTGGTTTAGACTCTTTCTTTGGTGCAGCTTTTGGTTTAGACTCTTTCTTTGGTGCAGCTTTTGGTTTAGAC
>JAKUOP010000008.1 GCA_022450565.1 Candidatus Nitrosopelagicus sp.
TAAATGCAACGTCTTTGAACACTTCGGTCATTATTCCACCCAACCCAGCCATTAACATTGGACCGAACTGTGGATCATTTTGTATACCAACAATTAGTTCAACTCCTCCTTTTGGAACCATTTTTTCCAAAAGAATTCCTTTTACATCTACACCTTTTTTCTTGGATAATCTACCATACATGTCATTGAATGTTTTTTTGACATCTGCTACATTGTCTACTCCAACTTTTACACCACCAACATCAGTTTTGTGGAGAATTTGTGGAGATACAACTTTCATTACTAATGGGAATCCAAGTTTTTTTGCAGACTTTGCTGCTTCGTCGGCAGATTTTACTAGAGCAAATCCAGGAACTTTAATTCCATATTTCTTTAAAATTGATTTGGCTGCCTCTTCTGTGATAATTTTATGATCTGTTTTGATTGTTTCCTCAAAGATATTTTTTACAGAAGACATTATTAGATCGATAAAAAAATTTTTCGTTATATTAATCTTTGATCAAAATTTTTGTTTAAGGCCAGATGCCTTTAAGCTCAAATGCTTCTAGAACTCTTTGAACTGCAAGTGCCATAGCAGCTCTTCTATTGTCAATCTTATGTTTTTGAGCAAGTTTGTGCATGTCTTTTAGACCTCGTACAATGTTTGACTCCATTTTGCCTGCAACTTCATCAAAAGACCAATAATAACCCTGATTGTTTTGAACCCATTCCAAATAAGAAATACACACACCTCCAGAATTTGCAAGAATATCTGGAATCATGAATATTTTTTTCTTGAAAATTATTGGATCAGCTTCAGGAAGTGTAGGACCATTTGCAGCTTCGCCTATAATTTTACATTTTAATTTTTTTGCAAGAGTTGCATTGATCTGATTTTCTAAAGCTCCTGGAACTAGTATGTCACATTTCGTAGTAAGTAATTGTTCAGTAGAAATTTTCTTACTTCCTGGGAAGCCTACAACAGAACCTTTCTTTTGTTTATACTCTAATAGCTTACTAACTTTGAATCCTTTTGGAACTAATATGGAACCTTTTGAATCACTTGCGGCAATACACTTTGCACCCATTTTCTCAAGATACTCACCAGAAAAGGTTGAAGCGTTTCCAAATCCTTGTAAAACTACAGTTGCACCTTTTAATTTGAGTTTTAGAATTTTTGCAGCCTCTCTGATACAGTATGCATTACCCAATCCAGTAGCAACATTTCGTGCTAATGAACCACCCATAGGAATTGGCTTTCCGGTAATGACACCTGGAGAATACTTGTTTCCATTCATTTTACTCCACGTATCCATGATCTGTGTCATTTCTTTTCCTGTGGTGTAAACATCAGGAGCAGGAATATCTTTTTGAGGACCAATAACTTCGCCGATTTTATATGCAAATCCACGCGTTAATCTTTCAAGTTCTCCGTCGCTAAGTTTTTCTGTTTTTGGATTGACAAATATTGCACCTTTACCTCCACCAAGTGGAATATCAACTATAGCACATTTCCATGTCATCCATGATGACAAAGCCATAACTTCACGTTCCATGTATTTGACACCGCCTTCAGGATTAAAGTAACGTATACCGCCTTTGTATGGACCACGATCATTGTTATGCTGTGATCTAAATCCAGTGAAGACACGAATTTTTCCATTATCCATTTTTACAGGAATTTTTACTCGCAATACTCTGTTTGGCATTGCTAAATATTCACGTAATTGTTTATCTTTAATTTTCAAAATGTCACAGGCATCATTAACTTGTTTAGTTGCGTTTGCAAAAGGATCCGCTTGAGCCAAGATGTATAATTGTGATCTTAAATTACTACTTAAAAGTTCCTTTCATAAAATATCAAATTATTTTAAATGTCAGATAGTAGGTAATGTATGAAAGCATTAGTAACTGGTGCATCAGGATTTATTGGTTCTAGGTTGGCACAGAGATTGATTTCAGAAGGTGATGAAGTCTATGGAATAATTCATGAGAAATCAAATACTGTAGACGGTATGCATGTAATTACTGCGGATTTATCAGATAGTACTTTCGATATTCCTGATGTTAATTTTGATGTAGTTTATCATCTAGCAGCGGCTACACCATTAGTTAAAGACAAGAAAAAACAGAAAAAAATTAATCTTGAGGGAACAGTCAACTTATTTGAAAAAATTAAAAATAAAACAAATTTTATTATTTACGCATCAGGATTGGGGGTTTTTGGAAATCCAGATAATTCAATTGTAGATGAAGGAAGCAAAATTCAACCAGATACAGATTTTGTAAAGATTAGATTAGAAGCACAAAAGTTCTTAGAAGATTCCTGCAAGGAAAATGAAATAAATTTTTCAGTTTGTTATTTTGGAGATGTTTATGGAAATGGAAGTTGGTTCTCAAACATGATTGTTAGTAGGCTAAAAAATGGCACGTTTAAAATCCCAGGAAAAGGTGACTATTCAAAATGTTTCATACATGTTGATGATGCAGTAGGGATTTTGGCTACAATTGCAAGAAAGAATATGTTCAATGAGTCGTATGTAGCAGCAGACTCTACATCAACTACATTCAAAGAATTTGTAGATTATACTGCTGATAAGATTGATGCAAAACATCCAGGTGGTGTACCTATGTTTCTTGCAAAAGGTGTACTTGGTGGAGACCTAATCAAATTATTGACAACATCAATGAAGATTTCAAATGAAAAAATTTCAAAAATTTATACTTTCAAATATCCATCGTATAAAGAAGGGATCAATTCTATTTTAGAAAATTAATTCTGTTTAATTAGATCAAACTACTGAGCCTAAAAAATAACTAACCCTTAAATTAACATTGTAAATAGTCGTTGTATCATGATGGCAAATCGCGGATATGACATGACACCGACAATGTATTCACCTGATGGTAGAATTTATCAAGTCGAATATGCACTTGAAACAGTAAAACGTGGAACACTTGCAATTGGCGTAAAAAGTAAAGATGGAATTATAATTGCAGTTGAAGAAAAAAGTAGATCGCTTCAGGTTTCAGAAGTAACACAGAAAATTTTTCAAGTTGATGAACATATAGGAGTTGCAGCTGCAGGTTACATCCCTGATGCACGAGTACAAGTTGATAACGCTAGATATTTCTCTCAAAGTAATAAATTAACTTATGACGAACCAGTGGAAATTGAGACTGTTGCAAAGCATTTAGCAGATCAAAATCATCAATTTACACAATATTCGGGTGTAAGACCATTTGGTGTTGCGTTAATTATTGCAGGAGTAGACAGAAAGGGTTCTCAAATCCTTACAATAGATCCAAGTGGAACATATGTCTCATATTCAGCAGTAGCAATTGGTTTAGGCTCAGATGAAGTTAATGATTTCCTAGAGAAAAACTACAAAGATGATATTTCCATTGACGAGGCAGCATCTCTAGCCATTGCAGCAATAAATCTAAAAAGTGAAGAAAAAACAGGAACTGAACATATCAAAATGTCAAAAGTTACTGAGGATACAAAACTTCTTGCAAGAATCTCAGACGCTGATTTAAAGAAATTTGATGAAGCAGCCAAAGGCAAATTTGCCAAATAAGAAAAATTCTGATTATTTCTATAGATTTAGTGCAAACACTTGTTAAAACACGCTCTGAGGTAGAATTATGGGTCTAGGAAGTTATTGGGGAGAGGTTATTGATGTTCTAAGGGATATCATACCAGTTTATGATAAAGTGAATTCATTCATATCATTAGGTAAAGATGTCGAGCATCGAAATCAAGCAATCAAAGGTAGAATAAAAAAAGGTGACAAAGTTCTTGACGCGGGTTCAGGTTTTGGTAACATGTCAAAAACTGCAGCAACGATTGTAAACAATGATCTGAATATTATTCTGTATGACCCACTAGTACCAATGTTAAAAAATACCGATCGATTGTTTGACAAAAAATTAGACAGTGCGTGTGGAGTTTTTGAACATGTCCCATTTCAAAATGACGAGTTTGATATGGTATTGTCAGGTTATTCTCTACGTGATGCAATTAGTTTGAAGACTGCAATTTCTGAAATGCATAGAGTTCTAAAGAAAGACGGAAGATGGATTATTGTTGATTTAGGAAAACCAGATGAGGCAGTAATTAGATTTGGTGTGACATGTTATCTGAGATTGATTCTGCCAATTATTGCATTTATTGCAGGCGGAAGACTCGGCTTAAAATTTGCAACACTGTATGGAACATACAAGCTTTGGCCACAAAATAAGAAATTAAAATCATTGCTCCTTGAGAAATTCTCGCGGGTTGAATTTGAGAAAGATCTTATGGGTGGAGCAATAATGGTTGCTGCGTATAAATGAATAGAAGACTCGTTATAGTTTACATTACAGGGCTACTAATTGGAGTTTCTTACGGATTACATGGTCCTTTGCTGCCAATCTTTGCGAAAGATGTGATAGGTGCATCATATGCAGAATTAGGAATAATTGGTTTTGCTAATTTTATTCCATACATGTTTTTTCCACTCTTTGTAGGAATATTCTTAAACAAATTCAATAATGGTCATCTTCTGTCAATTGGTGTTATAATTAATTCTGCATCAGTGTATCTACTATCTATTGCACAAAGTGTTCCTGAAATAATGGGATTTAGGGTCATGACTGGAGTAGCCCATGCGTTTTTTTGGCCACCCTGTGAAGCAATTATTTCTAATGTGAGTAAGGGAAAGACACGAGTACGAAACATTGCAACGTTTACTGGGTTCTTTACAACTGGATTTATGATTGGACCACTGATTGGTTCAATTCTGTTAGATAGTTTTGATATGACATATAGAGTAATTTTTGAAATAGCTGCATACGTATTGATTGCGTCTTTAGTATCATCACTTATTCTGTCAAAGAACAGACCTACTGTAAAACACGAAACCTTTTCCTTATCGTCACTAAAAGAAATTGCAAAATTTCCACAAGTCATTCTAATGTTGATTTACTGCACTGCCTCGTTTGGAGTGATTCTAAGCATCTATCCTGCATTTCTAAGTGATAGAAGTATGACTGTGATAGATATTGAGATACTTTTCTTTATTTTTGGAATTTCAAGAATTCTGACACTTGCGGTTGCAGGGAAGCTTGCAAAACGGACTAGTACTACACTCATTATAGCTACTTTTGCAATTGCTATAGGACTAGGACTATCATTTTATGTAGATTCAATAGTTGAATTTGCTGTTTCGCTTGTTCTGCTTGGATTTGGATTCAGTATTTTCTTCCCACTTACGTTAGAAATTATACTAAGTAAAACAAGACCTGAAATTTCTGGTACAATGATTGGTGCATATGAAACCACATTTGGTATTGGGTGGGCAATAGGACCTATAATTGCTGGATTAATTTCACAGTTCTTTGGAAACGAAATGCCTTATCTGATTTTCTTTGTACTAGGAATTGGAGTCGCTATTCTCTCCATTTCTCAAAGAAGACTGCTTGAACCTAAAAGAAATACAAATATTTAATTTAAAACCAATTAAACAGAATCCATGATTGAGTACGGTTTAAACATTATTGGCAGTGAATGGATAATCATAATTTTTGTCGCACTTATTCTATTATTTGGCACAAATAAGTTACCTGAGGCTGGAAAAAAAATTGGAAAAATTGTTGGAGAGTATAACAAAGCAAAAAACAATGTTCAAAAACAATTCAAGGATTACGCAGAACCAAATTCAAATGACTCCAATCTTTCCGTCAATGGGCCTGTACAAACTGAAAGGCAGAAACTGGAATACATGGCAAAATCACTTGGAATTAACATAGAAAATAAAACTGACTTGGAATTAAAGCAGATTATAGAAGCAAAATTTGGTACAACCCAAGAAGAAGCAAAGGATGATTTACAGGAAAAAAGATTTAAAAATTAATTTTTTCTCAACCTGTATTTATTGGATTTAATTCTTTTTTTAGCAAATTTATAATAATCAGTAACAATTTCAAAACCGCAAAACTGCCTTTCATTCATTTTACTAACTACAGCAACTTGACCTGAGCCTAAAAAAGGATCAAGTATAACATCATTTTTTTTACTGGAGTAACTTAATATTTTTTCAATAATTTCTAATGGAAGTTTTGTTGGGGTTTTTTCCTCACCTGTCCAATACTCACGCTTAATTTCCCAAACATCTTCTTTGTCTTTATAGTGTAAACTATTTCCATTATCAGATTTTGCATTCTTTGAAAAACGTGAAAAGGGGTAAAATTTTCTTTTTTTAATATTTTTACAGACATATAGACAATGATAATGAGAAGTAACGTACTTTTTCTTTGTAACAACACCAAATTGATATTTCCAAATAATATGATTTACTACAGTAAATCCAACATCATCAATTACAGTAAGTATGTCCTTTAGATTATTCCATCCCGAAAAAACATACATACTTCCAGAATCTTTTAAAATTCTGAAAACCTCACTCATCCATTTTAAAGTAAAATCATAATAATTTTCAGGTGAAATTTCATTATAACCTTCTATCACTCTTGATTGTGTTCTATTGTAATTAGCTTTTTTTGCTTTAAAATTAATTGCAAATGGTGGATCAGTTATGACGAGATCAATTTTATTTTTCGGAATAAGTTTCATTCCATCAATACAATTAAGATTATAGATATCATTGAGTAATATTTTTTTCAACTTTAATTTTTATCAAGTAGTTACTTATAATCTCAAACATAAAAAATATGAAACGACAGTAATTAATGTCGTTATTTGTATGCCATTTTTGCCTTTTTCTTATTGACTTGAGCCAGTTCTTCTTTTAGATGACGTTTTAGTAGTGTTTCATGTTCTTTTTTGTGTTTCCAGTATGCATTTAGGCATGCCTGTCTAGTTTTTGCTCTACTCAATTGTGAAGTGAATTTTTTATGGCTTTTTGCTACTTGGGATGTATAACTCACCATGAATCAAGTGATCACACATTCTAGTTAACCTTTTTTATTTTTGGGCAATAGTGTCAATAATAAGACTATTAGATACCTGTCTCATGATTTGAACATGGAAAGTGTTGCACTTGTAACTGGATGCTCAAGTGGAATTGGATTGGAAACTGCAATTGCTCTGGGTAGGGAGGGGCACTTTACATATGCCACAATGAGAGATGTAAAAAAATCAGGAAGTTTAGATAAAATTGTTAATGATGAAGGTCTTCCTATCAAAGTTTTGGAGCTTGATGTTGATAGTGAAAAATCTGTTGATGATGCAATAGCCAAGATAATGGAGGAGAAGGGAAGAGTTGACACGCTCATAAATAATGCAGGATGGGGTATGTGGGGTGCTGTTGAAGATGTTTCCATTGAGGAGTTTAAACAACAGTTTGAAACAAACTTTTTCTCAATAATCAGATTGATTCAAAAAGTTGCCCCTATTATGAGAAAACAAAAATCAGGAAACATAGTAAACGTTAGTTCTGTAGCGGGAAAGATTGGATTTCCAGTTTCTCCTGCATATATTAGCTCAAAATTTGCATTAGAAGGATTAAGTGAGTGCATAAGATTTGAGTTAGGTCCATTTGGCATTAATGTAATAATAATTGAGCCTGGTGTAATCAAAACTAATTTCTTTGATTCAATGAAAATGGCAAAAAAATCAAACTCTGATTCAGTATACAATGAAATTACATCAAAAGTTGTTTCAGGCGTGAAGATGATGGCTGAAATGGGCACTGAACCTAAGGAAGTGGCAGATACTATAATCAAGTCAATTAATGAAGAAAAACCATTACCACGATACATTGTAGGCAATGATGCAATGATGTTTCTAGAGGCCAAAAAGATGAAAACTGATATAGAATTTGAAAACTATATCAAAAAAGAATTGTATGGTGAATAATCACAGTTTTAATCAAGATTAGAATATATACGCCTAAAGTCGATTTTTGTCAAAGTCCGCAAAAGTGAATAATATGAAATGGCAAAAACTTCAACATAATGGAATTCTCTTTCCTCCAGATTTTGAATCAAAGGGAATAAAGATCAAGATCAAAGGTGATTCAGTTTCATTGAGTCTACTTCAAGAAGAGATGATCTATCAATGGGCAAAAAAGAAAGATACACCGTATGCACAAGACAAAATGTTTCAAAAAAATTTTGTTGCTGACTTTGCCAAGACGTTTAATGGAAAATACAAGAATTTAGAATTATCAGAAATTGATTTCTCACATCCATTCAAAATAGTTGATAAAGAAAAAGATGCAAAAGAACTACTTACAAAAGAAGAGAAAAAGGCACTTGCGATAAAAAGAAAAGAGATTCGTGAAGATATGAAATCCAAATATGGTATGGCGATTATGGATGGAAAAGAGGTTGAAGTGGCAAACTACATGGCTGAACCTCCAGGTATATTCATTGGTAGGGGTGAACACCCAATGAGGGGTAAGTGGAAGCCTAAAGTTTCAGCAAAGGATGTCACACTAAATCTTGGAAAAGAGGCAAAAATTCCTAAAGGAACTTGGGGAAAAATTGTTACTGAGAAAGATTCAATGTGGATGGCTAGTTGGACAGATATTCTAACTCAAAAAAGGAAATATGTATGGCTGGCAGATACTGCAGGAATTAAGCAAGAACGTGATCAGGCAAAATATGATAAGGCAAAAAAATTAGCAAGTGAAATTGACAAAATAAAAGACAGAATTGTTAAAGATATGCAAGGAAAAGATCCAAAGATTAGACGGATATCTACCGCATGTTATTTGATTTATAGAACCGCAATGAGAGTTGGTGATGAAAAAGATCCTGAAGAGGCAGATACAGTTGGTGCAACAACTCTAAGAAAAGAGCATGTAAAACTTACAGGAAATTCTATTGAATTTGATTTTCTTGGTAAAGACAGTGTTAGATGGCAAGAAACAGTGCCAGCAATAGGACATGACAAACAATTTCATGATAATCTGAACGAACTTATAACAAAGAAAAAAAATTCCGATGAGATATTTGATGATATAACATCAAGGCATGTTAATCAATATTATTCAAGTATTGTTAAAGGATTAACAGCAAAAGTTTTCAGAACATATTTGGCATCTAGTGTAGTTTCAAAATATCTTCGTGAGCATGAAAATATCAAAAAATCTACTCCAGCTGAGAAATTATATCATGCCAAATTGGCTAATCTTGACGCTGCAATGATGTGTAATCACAAAAGAACAATTCCTAAAACCTTTGAAGAAACACTACAAAAGAAGATTGAGACCCTAAAAAAGGCTGAGAACAACACGCCATGGAAGACAAAAGAGCAGGCATTGAAAAAAGCTGAATCAGCAGTAGTTAAAACAGATAAACAAAAAGAAAAGAAAAAAGAACGAATTAAAAAAGCAAAGGTACAGATCAAAAAATCAAAGCAGAAGCATCAAGAAAGAGTAGAAAAACTTAGACTCCAGGTGGATCTTACAAAAAAGACTAAAGACTACAATCTAGGTACATCACTTAGAAATTATATCGATCCAAGAGTTTTCAAATCTTGGACTGATGAAGTAGATGCTGACTGGGAAAAATTGTATACCTCAGCCTTACAGAAAAAATTCCTTTGGGTTAAATCAATCAATGAAGATTGGAAACAAGTATCAAATAATTACTGATTTTTAACATTTAATTGCGATATTTTTTAGATCTTATTATGCCGGGGTAGCTCAGCCTGGTTAGAGTGCCAGTTCCATTGGTTAACTCTAACGGTTCTTCCAACGAAGGCAATACTCATAATCTGGAGGTCGTGGGTTCGAAACCCACCCCCGGCATTACATTAATTGTTAATACTAAGATTTTTTTGCAATAACTAGATCAACGTTGTAGTTTAAGCTAGTCCTTGAATTAATTTTAAGATTCCAAGGTAGAGAAGATGGCCTTATTGTATTATGAACAATTGACATTCCAAGATTTTGGATATTTTTTCTAATATCATTCTCATAAAGTGGTTTTTTGACAGAATTTTTTCCACGTTCATAATCATATGGATCAGAAATTACAATGTAACCTTGTTTTACTTGTTTAAACATAATATTGAGTAACGCAATAGGTTCTACAAGTTCTAACATATTTAATGCAAATACAATATCAAATTTCTTTTTTCCAAATGGATGTAAAAGTGAATCAGATACAAAAAAATCTACATTGCTCTGAGATTTCTTCTTCGCTGTATGTATAGCATGATAAGATAAATCAATACCAAATACATTTTCATGCTTCTCACCAAGTGACTTTGAAATTATCCCAATAGATGAACCATGCTCCAACACAAATTTTGAATTTGGGAGTTTGGAGGATTTTTGGATTATTTTTGAATAGTATTTCGAATTTATATTCTGCTCATAAATTTTTCCCCAACGTTTTTCAATAATTGATAAATCATCATGGGATTTTCTAATTTTTGATAGTTTATTTTTGATAAATTCCTTCATTGTTTTAGATTTTGAAAGTGAAAGTAATGTACCACCAAGTGAAGGTCGAAATTGTATGTAATTCACAAATGATTTCATTATAATTGGAACATTGTCAATAATTGGGTATTTTTCTTTACATCGTGTACAAATTAAAAAACCTTCACGAATTTCAGATATTTCTATAAAAATTTCCAGATTAATTTTCCCAGAGCATTTTACACATCGCAAAAATCTAGTATTTTTTTTGTGCAAGTTACAATTATAATGAATGTTATAGAATATCTATTTTTCAGATAAGATAGTATTAAATTAGTTCCAATAAATTTTGAAATATGACAGAATTTGAAGAATTTGCTGAAGCATTATTAGATCAAATTTCAGTGGAAATTAATGAAGAGAAAGAAATTTCCGAACTATTCTCTAAGATAAATGATGATCCTGACATTCCAAAGAACTTTCAAAGTTTGGAGGATTTTGCAGAAAAAGAAACACCAAAACTGATAGAAAAAATTTCTGATTTTACTAATTTACAAGTTCCAACAGGAATAAAAATTGAATTCCCAGAATTAAAAGAATTCAAAATGCTAAAAGCTAAGAAAGTTCACACGACCATTGAATCAAGACAATATGTTGATGACTTATTTTCAGCAGTTTCAGATTTGGATATTAGCAAAATTGCTAAATTAATTGATAAGGATCTTGCAAAATTCCTTGTCTATTCTACATATGCAAAATCATACATTTCGAAAATTTCTACAACATATGGAGATGTTTTGGATTCAACAGTATATCTAAACAAATTCATTCTTTCAAGTTATCCACAAATTATTCTCTATAAACAAGGAAAGCCATATGATTCTAACCTAGAACAAGTTAATTCAGGATATAGAGGGGCATTAAAAATGACAATACTTGAAGAATTAATTCATTCTACACAAAATAATCTGCATGATGAAAATAAAGTTGCAGTCGTTAATGTGAATTCAATAAATGAAGAACTTGCAAAAATGATCATTGATCTGGATGAAACCACAACATCAAAACTTTATGACTACTTGCAATTACAAACTGTTCCAGAAGATTTTCCTGTTGCGAAAAAAGCAAATCTATTCTTTATGCTAAATCCAGATAATTTTATTGTAAATGTTTTAGGTCCTGATGTAATGACATACACAAAAGTAGAAATTGATCCAAAAATTGCTGAATTTGTTCCAGGCTTACTAGATATTTATCAAAGATGGCTACTTCCTATACAAAAGCATCATGCGGCATTTACGACTATGGAAGGAATTGCTGAATTTTCTGTACAAAACATACTTGCTGACGACATTGATTTTCAGAATTATCTAACAACATTCATGGGAACAGATTTTTCGTCGTATCAAGTACGTAAGAGTATGGGAAAAGATTTTACAGCAAAAATTTATGAAAAATTTGGTCAAAAAACATTCAAATTTCTTATCGACAAACCACCATCTACAAAAGAACTTAAAGAACCTGAATTGTATTTGAAAAGGGATTTATCTACCGGCTCTGATTATGTGAATTAAGTTAAGATTATTAATTATCAATAATTGATGATACGTCATGACCTTTTTTGATCATTTTTACTTCATGTCGTGCTAATTCATTTCTAAATGCATTCTTTATCACATCAACTTCATTACGAAGTGTTGCGATTTCATCCTCAAGTTTTGAAACACGGTCATAAATTGTCTCTTCTTTAGTGGCTTCATTCTTGGTACTCATAGACTTGTAAAAATAAAAAATTGCTTAAAAATGTTGGGGTTTTTTTTGAGGCTAACTCTATAAATCAAATTCTTGGTTACAAGATGGACATTTTCCGCGTTCTTTACCAATTCCACCAATAATGAAAATTCTACCGATAGTTTGACACAAAGGACACATTCCAGTTGTAACATTTTTTGGTCCAGTCTTGATAATTTTTTGTGATTTTCTTCTTCCCATAATATTTATTTTCAAAACAGCCTTTTAAGTCAATCTTAACTGGCGCGGGGTGAGGGATTTGAACCCCCGAGTTCTTGCGAACATAGGATTAGCAATCCTACGCCCTACCAGGCTAGGCGAACCCCGCACACACGTGCTAATTCAAAGCTGGAAATAAACTCATTCTTCTTCAAAACGAGTATAATCACTCACCACACTTTCTAAAGGCCTTCTCTCGCCTCCAACAACTTTAAGATCTATGGAAATATTTCCATCCTCAATTTTGATAATGTTATAACTATTTTCAAAGAACCCTCTTACGCGTTCAGATGAAGTACTACCAGCATTTGCAATAAGTAAATTATTGAAATCCCATAACCAAGGTCTATGTTTATGGCCACATAATACTAAATTTACATTAGAAGCCAACGTAGCCCTGAGAACATCACCTGCATCAATTATTGTTAATCGATCAGAACCAGTATCAGGAATTCCAATTATATGATGATGCATGGCAAGAATTGTAGTTTTATTCTGGTATTTTTTCATTGTTCGCTCAAGCCAAAGAGTTTGTCTATAACCTACTTCACCCTCATCTCTGTCTGGTCTAGCAGTTCCTAGTGTCACTAGAATAACATCATCACTTAATTCATTAATTGTTTGAAATGGAAAATATTTCTTAAAATGTAAGTAGCCGGTGTTTCTATAATCATGATTTCCACTTATTGCAATAATTTTGTCTACATTAATTTCTGAAACCAAAGTTTTACATTTCTCATATTGCTCCTTTAACCCTTCATTTGTTAAATCCCCAGTAATAATTACAGAATCAGGTTTTAACGAATTAACTTCTTTGATGACTTTCTCAAAAACATCTTCTCTAAACTGTGAACCTACATGAATGTCTGATAATTGAACAATTTCCATATCAATTTTAATCTATTTTACTGATTTAAGATTTTATCATATAGTTAACATATCTATTCCAACTTTATCAAGGAATAAATAATTGAAACATGTTTTTGATGATTATGGGGAAAAAGGCAGTTATTATCAAAGGGGATGGAATAGGTCCTGAAATAGTAGATTCGATGGTTAACATACTAAAAGAGTGCAATTTACAGTCAGAATTGGTTTTTTGTGAAGCTGGTTCGGAACAATGGGAAAATAATGGTAGTAATGATGAATCATACATTCCAGAATCAACCATGAAAACACTAGAAGAAGTTGATGCGTGTTTTAAAGGACCAACTACTACAATACCAAAACCGGGCGCACCAAGAAGTGTTGCAGTGACATTAAGACAAAAATTTGAATTATTTGCAAACATTAGACCAGTAAAAACTTTCAAAAGGTTAACCCCTGATAGAGACGTTGATTTTGTTTGTTTTAGAGAGGCCACTGAAGGACTATACACTGGCATTGAGACACAACTGACGGATGATACAGCAATTGCAATTAGAAAAATTTCAAGAAATGGATGTACAAGGTTTATGAATTCTGCATTAGATTGGGCAAAGCATTATGAATTAAACAAAATTGTTGCAATTACAAAACGTAATATTCTAAAGAAAACAGATGGTCTCTTCTTTGAAGTAATAGAAAATTCCTTGAAGAAACATCCAAACATGGAATTACAAGAAATTTACATTGATAATATGGCTCAGCAACTAGTCATTAATCCAGAACAATTTAACAACTCAGTTCTAGTTAGTACAAATTTATTCATGGATATTATTTCAGAGCTTGCTTCAGGAATTGTAGGATCAATTGGATTAATCTATTCATCAAATATGGGAAAAGATTATGCTATGTTTGAAGCAGCACATGGAAGTGCACCATCATTCAAGGGACAGAATAAAGTAAATCCAACTGCTACGGTTCTTGCAGGTGCATGGATGGCTGATTATTTGGGTGAGAAGGATATCAGAGATGCAATTTTTACTGCTACCAACCAGATAATCAATGAAGGAAAATATGTCACATTTGATATTGGGGGAGATGCGACAACAACTCAGATGTCAGAACAGATAGCACAAATTGCAAAATCTACTCTAAGAAGATAATCGTTCAACCTTAACTAGGATTAATTCTTCAAAAAATAGTTTCTTCTTTGAAATAATTTTGGCGGTAAATTTTTTTGATTTAACAAAATCAATCAAACCCATATAATCAGATAATGATGATGTAACAAAAATAAATTTACCATCATTTGAAAGATGGTCTAGCGCAGATGCTATAATTACAAGTGGAAGTTCTAACCCATCCTTCCCACCATCTGTAGCCACATCAGTAATTTCATCAGTAGCAAGATACGGAAGATTACAAATTATGAAATCAAAATTTATTCGTAGTGCATCTGCAGAATTACAGCATATTACATTGTCAACCTTATAGTTTTGTTGTCGTAATGTGTAATAGCTAATATCAGTTCCTATAACCAGATTAAACGAATTCTTAAGTATGTTAGTAAGATAACCAGAACCGCATCCAATATCTAATGCCAGATTTCCACTTTCTCCTTCAATATTATCTGCAAGAAAAAATGTATCTTCTGCAGGTAAATACTGTTTAGAATTTTCTAATTTTTCTTGCAAGTTTGATAATTTCATCATTACTCATTTCCTCTAATCTTAGATCTGATTTAATTTTTAGTCCTAATTGTTTACCTATGTTCTGGATTTTCTTTCTTCTAAATGAAAAAATCAGGTTAACAGACTGAATAAGTTCTTTTGAAAAGGTTGATTTTCTTGTAAATGACATAATAGTAGAATTAATTTTTGGTTGTGGGGTAAAATTCTCCTTTGACACATTTCTTAATATTTTCATATCAAATCCTGATTGAGCCAAGACCGATATTGCCTTTCTATCCTGTTTAGTGGAAAGCAATTTTTCTGCAAAATCATATTGAACCATAATTACTCCAGTAGTAAATTTCTGCATTAACATCCACTGAATAGCTGTTTTACTCTTAGAATATGGTAAATTAGAAACAAAAATATCAAATTTTTCATTTTGTTTGAATCCATCACCATACATAATTGTTAAATTGTTAAACATTGAAAATTTTTCAAAGGCATCTTTGAATAGTGATTTATCTTTTTCAATGGTAATTACATATTTTGATTTTTTACAAAGTAATGGTAACAAAATTCCTCTTCCAGTTCCAATCTCATAAACAATATCACTATGTTTTAGATTAAGTGAATCAACAATGAATTTCGCTATTTGATCTGATTTTAAAAAATGTTGACCAAATTTTTTTCTTTTAATCATCTTTTAACAAAAAGATGAAACTGCGTTTCGCCTGTTATTTCTTCCATTATTCGTTTTGTAATATGATGAACCGGATCCTTAAGGCCTGCTCGTTCTTCCATATCTTGATAATCTGAAAATTTATTCCTACTAATTTGTTCTAGAATCAATTTCAAGTATGTCTTACCAATTCCTGGGAGTAATTCCAGTGAATGTTTTCTTGAAGTTAATGGTTGTGCGTTATTTACATAATCAACAAAACGTTTTTCATTATCTGTTACAATAGTCTCAACCACACTTCTAACTTCATTTTGGGCAGTACTTGAAATCGTATCATAATCTAATTTACCTAAAACAGATTGAACTTTAGTTCTTCCTTCTTTTCCTATGTAGATTTTTTCGCCAATTTCAAATACTGAATCTTCAGAGCCTAAAATTTCTAATATAGTTAGTCTTTCTTCGCCAATTGCAGTAACAATTATTCCTTCTCTACCTCTAACTGTTTGAGATCTTGCTTTTGAATTAAAATCTAATACATATGCATATTCTTCATACTTTCGTGGTTGGGTATGTCCCCTCTCCAAAAATATCACCTAAAGAAATTAAGAATTCTCCTTGATAATTTTAAGAATTTTTTCTAGTGTTTCAGACAGAATTAATTTTTTCCAGCCGAAAGTAAAAGAACGTAGTTCTGACATTGATTTTGGGCATATGTTAATAATTTCTACTGCCTCTTCCTCGGTTAAATTACATTCTTTAATCATATCATGTTTCATTTTTTTTGCATTTTCAGGTTCCATCTTTGCAAACTTTGATACATAATCAAATGTCCATCTTTGAATCTGATCCATTGTTTCAGGATCTTGTTCTTTTAGAAGAGCTTTAACTTCAGAGATTGACACAGATTGTTTCTTTTTTATTTCTTCCATATTCTATACACCGAATGGTTTTATATGATCTAATCTAGTGATTAAGGTTTTTGTTTTCTCACCTAATTTTACATTAAGAGTTACAACTCGCCTACCAACTTCAGTTATAGTACCTACTTTACCATGATAACGTCTGTGTGGCAATGACTTGTGTTGTGACGGATCAATGATTATGAGTGCCTTATCACCCACATTATACTCTCTTAACATAAAACTCACACCTCGAGGACCATCTTTAGTCATTACGGCTCTTGATTTATGTCTAAATCCATGAGAACGACCAGATGGCTTTTTTGTAGTCATAACAAACTAAGGCAAATTTGCCCATATTTTAAGACTTACTCAGAATCAATAAGTTCTGAATCTAAAACATCACTTGCTGTTTCTGGTGTTTCTGCTGGTGTATCAGTTTCACTTGCTTTAGGTATTGATTTTGTTGCTTTTTTCTTTTTTGTATCAGTTTCATGATCAATTACTCCTTCTTCACCTAGTCCAAATATTACTTCTTGTTCAGGATGATGTGGACTATCGACCATTCTGGCAACTCTTTTCTTTCCAGACTTCTTAAAGTAAATTCTATATGTACTTGTATGTGCAACAACATTTCCACCAATTGGTTTGGTTGGGTCACCAAAAAATTGGTCAGGAGAAGACATTACCTGATTTGTCATGATACTAGCAATATTGTATGTTTCAGCCAATCTAACTAACAAATGAACAAATCTATTGAGTTTTTGTTGACGTGTTGCAAGTGTTCCTCTTCCAAGGTATTCAGATCTGAATAATCCAACTGCAGAATCAGATACTATAAGTTTGATATTATTCTCAGTAATCATCCTACTTGCTTCTTCAAGTATCAATTGTTGGTGTGAGCTATTATATGCACGTGCAACTATAATATTATCAAGTGCTTTTTCTGGATCCATTCCATTAGCTTTTGCAATTGATACAATTCTTTCAGGTCTAAATGTATTTTCACTATCCATGTATAATACACCACCTTCAAGTCCACCTTCTTCTTTTGATTTTTGAACTTGTACTGCCATTGTGTGACAGAATTGTGTCTTACCACAACCAAATTCTCCATAAACTTCTGTTAATGCCTGTGTTTCTACTCCACCATCAAATAGTGTGTCAAGACATTCTGTTCCAGTAGTAATTTTACCTATACTTTGTCGTTTTTTGTATAATTCAGATGCACTAACAAAATCTTTAGCAATTAGTCCACCTGCTACAAGCCCTTCTCTTGCTTTTTCAACTAGTTTACCTGCTGAATCTATATCCATACCTGTTAGTTCAGCAACTTCCACTGGACCCCTAACTATTAGATCCATTATGGTGTGTACTCCTGCGTCGTTTAATTTTCTGGTAGTTACTGGTCCTACACCTGCTAAACTGTCTAATCTTAATTCTAATTCATCTGTCATACCGTATCGTACGGTACCCTTCTCTATAAAGGTGTTGGTTGTCTATTGTTTACAATAAATCAAGATATCAAAAAACTAATTTCTTCTTCTTCTTTTAGCACTTGCCTTGTTTTGCCCAGGAAGTTTAGTTAGGATAAATCTTTTTTTGAAGTTACTTTTGTTTCTAAGCTTGGAGTTGGTACCAACAATCTTCCTTCCCTCTACCTTAGGTGTCTGACCTCTAACTTTTCCTGCCTTGGTAAGTGATCCGTGTGTTGCCATAATTGTATGCTGAAAATAGTGAATTTATGTATTTGGAAAATTACCAGTATTGAGCCTTAATCTTTTCAAGAACTCTCTCATGCTCTCTACCCTTTCGTCTTGCATATTTCTCCATTGCACCCAAAGGAACGCCACCTAATGATCGAGCAAGACCATTAAAGGCCAATTTTTTGATACTACCACCTTTTCCATGCTTACCTGTTTTCGTCATGAATTTTTTAATTCCATACTTGAAATTATGCTGCCAAGTCTTGTACATTACACCTAATTGAGTTGGATCCTGATCTTGACCCATATCATAAAATTCGGATTTCTCTAATAGACCAATTGGAACAAAAGTGAGAGGGGTAGCAGTAAACATGGAATCTGGTTGTTCTTGTTCAAGCTCACTGATTAATCGAATAGTCTCCCAACCGTCTTCAGGTTGTTCATCGTTATCTAGACCCATAATTAATGTAAATGCTGGAATCCAATAATTCTCATTTAATGTTTTAACACCTTCTTTTACCACCCAATGCCATTCGTCAGGTGAATAAGGTGCCAGTTTTCTATCTGCATACTTTTCAATTAATCTTACACTACCAGTTTCAAATCCACACTGAATGCCAGTAAGATTATCAGGACCTGACTTAATTATTTTTGAGATATTTGGGACGAGTCTTTCATCTGCTATTGCCCCTGAAAGAGTTCCGTGTGTTGGATTAGTATGTACTACGCCTGTAGACATTATAGCCTTAAACAAATCTTCTAATGCATCACGATTTGGCTCCATATTTTTTGCAGTTCCAACATCCATTCCATAAACAAAAATATCATCACTGTGAATCCATGCTCTATCCAGTCCACCTTTTTTAATATTAACTTCGATTTCTTTCTTGACTTTCTCTGGAGAATAATATCTTAATGATCTTAATGTAACATCACAAAACTTGCATCCACGACCACAACCACGCATTACTTCAACCATTCCATGCATACTTGGCTCAACAATTTCTGGAATCTCATCCAGGTCTGGTCTGTCCCAGAAGTTTACAAATCTACCATGAAGTGTTTTATTTTCACGTTTGTATTCTTTTATGTCAACTTTGAAGTCTTTTCTTTTTCTAAATGGATCCATATTCTCAAATTGACCATCGATAAGATAATTAAAGAAACGACCAGCGTGTCCATCAATCTCTGGTGCTATACCACCAAGCTCACCTTCTAAAATTGCATAAAGTCCATACTCTTCAATTTTCTCTGGTGCGTAATTATATTGCCAAGTTCCAGATGCACCTGCAATTACTTTGGCGTGACTACCGTTTTTCTTTTTAGCCTCGTTGATTCTACGGTGCAAGTCTGCATTATAGAATTCATCGTAAGATGTCTGTTTCCTACCAAATGTGAATGTCATTGTAACAGGCCCCATTCCAAGTGGATCCATTTCGTATGTTCCAACAACTTCGGTTTCAGGACCAATGAATTTTTCGATATGGTTCGGATGAGCCACAACGACATCACTACGTGCAAATCCATCACGCAGTAATCCGGCCTCTACTTTTCTTAATCCGTATGGAGCATATTTTGCTACACCATTAATGTCAGGAGACCAATTACAGATGAAGTCAAAAAGAATTCTTGGTGTAACTTGGTTTTTCAGAAGTTTATACCAAATACTGTTTTTGTCTCGATTTGGGTCAATTGCTGGTGCACAGCCAAAGAATGTTGCTAGAGATAATCCTCTATATGGCGACATTAAAGTTCTATCAGCAGTTAAGACAATTTTTGGAGTTCCCATTTTTCTACCTAAACGCATGCCTAAACCATTAATTTTAAACCTTGCTGGTGTTACAAAACTAGATTTTCTCTAATATACCAGATTTTGTTCTCTCGAAATGCCCAAATTCACTGCTTTTGGCCAAATGCTGCCCATCAAACACTGTTCCATCGCGGCATACTAGGTCCTGATCTACACAGCAACTGCCACAGATGCCAACACCGCACTTCATCATGCGTTCCAGACTTGCTTGGACAAAAATTCCTTTTTCATTGGCAAGTTTGACTGTTTTATACATCATTAATTCAGGACCGCAAGTATAGATTGCATCATATGTGTTCTGTTCCAAAAGCTTTTCCAAGACATCAGTGACATATCCATTTTCACCATAACTTCCATCCTCAGTGACAGGAATGATTGTTACATCTTGTTTTAATTTTTTTGCTGTTTCTTCAAAAAATACTTCATCTTTTGTTTTAGAACCCATAAGTAAAGTTATTTGATTTGATGATGATGCAAAAGTAATTAGTCTCATCAAAGGAACCAAGCCTGTCCCCCCACCAATCAAAAGAATTTTTCCATCCTTTATGTCAAACGAATTTCCATATGGTCCTCTAATTCCAATCTGTTTCCCAACTTCAAGATTATACAATCCAGTAGAAGAGATGCCGCGTTTTCTTACTGTGAAACCAGCTTGGCCATCTTTTTCTGATACCATAACACTCATTGGTAATTCATTAACTCCTGGAATCCAAACCATAGCAAATTGGCCCGGTAGAACTTTGGAAATTAAATCATCGTTAAAATATAATGTTCGTACTGTAGGAGTTTCATCGACAACACTTTGAATTGTACAAATATGCGGGTGATTAGGATCTCTTTGCTCTTCCAATCATTTCACCTATTGTTGCATATCCCTTACGTTCCATAAATTTTTCAATACCAGTATTAATTTCTGAAAAAACTTCATCCCAATGATCACCCATCACACTGCCAAACTGTACTGCAGATGCACCTGCCAAAATAAATTCAACCGCGTCTTCCCATGTTGAAATTCCACCACATCCAAGAATTGGAATATCAAATTTTGATGATATTTCATAAACACATCTTAAAGCAACTGGTTTAATTGGTGTACCAGATAATCCACCAATTTTGTTACTAAGAATTGGTCGTTCTACTTCTACGTCAATTGCCATAGCACGTATTGTGTTAATTGCAGTTATTGCATCAGCACCTGCAGAAACAGCTGCATCTACAGTCTCAAGATAATCAGTGCTTCCAAGTCCCACTTTAGCAATGACTGGGGCGTCAGACATGGCTTTCACTTTTTTAACAATTTTTGATACCAAGTCTGTATCATCACCTACTTCCAAGCCAACTTTTGCCACATGAGGGCAAGACAAATTCAATTCATACGCTGCAACTTTACAATTCTCAAACTGTTTTATCATATATTCAAAATCATCCTCAATTGAACCAACAAGACTAACGATTATTGGAACATCCTCATTTGTGGATATCATTTTAGCAAAGTTCTCAGCTCCAGGATTGGAAAGTCCTACAGCATTTATCCAGCCACCACCTTTGACACTGAAAATTGTTGGGTTAGGATAACCCTCCCAAGGCTCTTTGCTCAGGGATTTGGTAACCACTCCTCCAGCACCTGCCTTATGTAATCTTTGAAACACGTCCAAAGAAATGCCGAGTATGCCAGAGGCAAGAATGGTTGGTCTCTCTAAAGTCAGGCTGCCAATTGAAGTTGAAAGGCTGGGTTTCAATCTGATTATTAATAATGGAAATGTCTTATAACAGTTAGTTCAATCGGCTTGCCAACTTTTTTAATGAGGGTTCAACTGGATTACTGATATGCTATCGGTGATTTTAACAGAACTTGGTATTGGAGTTTTTAATGAGAATACATGTGTGAAAACAATAACATTTTCTGAGCCAGCTAGTGACTATATCTTCATTAAAAAAGGTAAATCAAGAATTAGTGAATTAGGAAAATTTCTATCAAACGAGCAAAATGATGTCACTGTTAACGATTCAGCATTATATGATTTACTAAAGAAAAAAGACATTGAAGCCCAAATGATGTCAGAGCATGATATTGAAAATATTCAATTAACAAAACCAAAAATTCTTGTTGATGCAAATCTTGCTAGTGATGAAAATGATGCAATGCAAAAGCTAAGAGATTTTGCAATTCAACTATCATCTACTAAGATAACTGAGACTTCTGAGAGTCCTGATCTTCATGTCATACAGTCAATCAATACACTTGATGATACAGATAAAATAATTAATGCTATCAGTTCAAGATTGAGAGAATGGTATGGTCTTCATTTTCCTGAACTTGATAACATAATTGATAGCATAAATGGATATGCACAAATTGTTGTGGCAGGAAAAAGAGAAAACATGTCTGATGATGTGTTTGTAAACGCAGGATTTCCAGACTCCAAAGTTCAAATGCTTTCCTTGGTAAGAGAAAAAAGTCGTGGTGGTGATATTACGGATGAAAATCTTTTGATGGTTCAATCATTAGCCAAAAATATCTTAGAATTATTTGACATGAGAAAAAACTTGGAGGAGCAGATAGATATACAGATGAAAGAAATCGCACCTAACATTACTGCTGTATTAGGAACTACAGTTGGTGCAAGAATTCTAGCAAAAGCTGGAAGTTTAGTTAGACTATCATCCATGCCTGCAAGTACAATTCAAGTTTTAGGAGCTGAAAAAGCACTGTTCAGAGCATTAAAGACTGGTTCAAACCCACCAAAACATGGATTACTTTTTCAACATGCTGTAGTGCATGCAGCACCAAGATGGCAAAGAGGAAAAATTGCCAGAGCAATAGCTGCAAAAGCTGCTATTGCAGCTAGAGTAGATGTACATGGAGGAGGTTTAAACAATACACTTCTCGACAAATTGAACATTAGAGTAAAGGAAATCGAAGAAAAATATGATAAGCCAGTAAAGAAGCCTGAACGAGAAAATACGCCTAAATCTGGTTCAAATTTTAATAGAAATAGAGATTTTAAACAAAAAAAGAAATCTGATAGATTCAAAAATAGAAAACGAAAGAATTTTGGAAGACACAACAGATAACATTTTTTGGTTTACAATTGATGGCGAAAAAAAACTTGCTACAGAAAACCTAATACCAAAAAACCAAGTCTACAAAGAGAAACTAGTCGTGAAGAAGGGAATAGAATATAGATTATGGGATCCATTTAGGAGTAAGTTAGCCGCGTGTCTGATGAATGGATTAACAGATTTTCCATTCAAAGAAAATTCAAATGTTCTATACCTTGGTGTTTCAACTGGAACTACTATCAGTCACATATCAGATATAATTGGACCGAAAGGAATTGTGTTCGGTGTGGAACATTCAAGCCGAGTTGCAAGAGATTTTCTAGATAGAGTTGCATCTTATAGAAAAAATATTGTACCAATAATTCAGGACGCAAGACAACCAAAGCAATATTTTTCAGTTTATAATAAAGTGGATGTTGTTTATGTAGATATTGCACAGCCAGACCAAACAAATATTGCCATTGAAAACTGTCGTATGTATCTTAAGCCAAATGGATATCTATTCTTAGTAATTAAAGCAAGAAGTATTGATGTTACAAAGGATCCTAAATACATAATTAATAATGAGATAAAAAAATTAGAAATATCATTTCAAATCAATCAAGTCATTAATCTTAATCCATACGATAAAGATCATGCTATGGTTATTGCAACACCATTAACGTAAATTTTTATTAATAATCTTTTGAACAGGTTTCCAACTCATTCTAATAAATGAATAAGATTGTTTCTTGGATGATAATAATTTTTTAACACATTTTACAGTATTTTTATCAGAAGGATATCCACTTCCTAAATCAAAATTCTTTTTTAACCTATGAATCGATTTATCGCGACTAACTTTTGCAATTATTGATGCAGCTGCAACAACAATAAATCTACTATCAGCATGATGACGTGAGATTATTTTTGAATTACAAGTTAACGATGATATTTCTTTTCCAAATCTTTTGTAATCCACGTCACATGAATCAACATATGCCACTTTTGGATTTAGTTTTTTTATTACTTTAGCCATATTTTTAGCCTCCAAATGATTCAATTTATGTTTGAAAACACTTTGATCAATTATTTTTGGTGATATTCTAACAACATGGTAATCATCAACGATTTCAATTATTTTTTTATAAAGGATTTCACGTGTTTTTGGTGATAATTTCTTTGAATCCTGAACGCCAATGGATCTTAATTTTTTGACATTTTTTTTATCAATTGTAACCCCCGATATTACCAATGGTCCAATCATTGACCCTCTACCAGCGTCATCAACTCCACATATTATCATGGAAAATCTCATCATTAGAACTAAATAATATAGATGAAAGATTTGTAATAGCTAATTACGTAAAATGAGCTCAGATATTATTGAAATTGTAGAAGGCAAGACAAGGATTAGAGTACCAAATGACTCTTTAACAGAAAAAGTTCCACCAATGGAACCTGCATTTTTTAATCCAAAAGCAAAATACAATAGAGATTTTTCTATAATTGCTTACTCTGCTTTTTGGAAAAAGTTTGATGGCCCAAAAATTTTTCTTGATGGTTTAACTGGTATTGGTGCACGAGCAATAAGAGTTGCATCTGAAATCAACGATGTGGAAAAAGTAATACTAAATGACGTTAATCCAAAAGCATTACAGATTGCTCAAGAATCATTTGAGATAAATAAATTAAAAAATTATGAAACATCTGAAAATGAAGCATGCCGTTTTTTTAGTCTTCATTCAAAGAAAAATAGTAGGGGCTCAATCGTAGATGTTGATCCATTTGGATCACCATCAAAATACATTGATTGTGCAATAAGAGCTACAATGCATGGTGGATTGATGTCTGTAACTGCAACTGATTTACAAGTTTTACATGGTTTGTTTAACAAGGCTGCAAGAAGAAGGTATCATGGAATACCAATTAAAACAAAATTTAGTAATGAGATTGCAATCAGATTGATTTTAGGTTGTATAAACTCTATAGCTAATAGATTAGATATAACAATGATTCCCTTTTTTGTTGATAACGATATGCATTACTATAGAGCATATATCAAAATTTTAACAAAACCTGATCAAGATGAAAAATTAGGTTATATTACATATTGTAAAAAATGCGGTGCTAGAAATGTGGAAAATCAGATTGTAAGTAAGTGTGACAATTGTGATTCATTACTACAAGTTGGAGGACCACTATGGATTGGAAAATTATTTGATAAAAAATTTGTTGGAATGATGAAAGATGAAGTCAAAACATTAGAGGTAGATAAGCGATGTGAAAAAATTCTAGACAAATGCATTGAAGAAGAAGGACTTCCACCAACATATTACACTCTAGATGAGATTGCATCTATAACCAAATCTGCACCTTTAGGATTAGAGAAAGCTCTTAAACAACTTCAAAATTCAGGTTATACTGCATCAAGAACTTGCTTTAATCCAACAGGATTCAGAACTGATGCAAAAATTGATGAGATCTGTTGTATACTAAAAAATTAAAGATATCCCATACAAATACAATACANTTCACTACTTGGTTTTCTACTTGCTTTAGGCTTGGTTCTTTTTGTTTTAATGAATTTTGTCTTCATAAAATCAAAAAATTCAGCAGAATATTCCCCATCAAAAACTTTGAACAAAGCATTGCCTTTTTTATCTAAAACTTGTTCCATAATTTTTACCGCACTGTAATTTAGAGAAATCTGAGTTGCATGATCTACAGACCAATTTCCAGATACCTGTGGTGATAAATCACAAATTAATGAATCAATCTTCTTTCCAAAATACGACATAATGTCATCTACAACATCAAGATTTTCAATATCAGCTTGAATTATGTTGGTATCTGGAATCTCTTCTACAAATGAAAGATCAATTCCCATTACTTTACCCTGATTACCACTAAGTTTTTGAGCTACTTGTAACCATCCGCCAGGTGCGCATCCAAGATCCAAGACATACGATCCAGGACCAATTATTCTATATGATTTGTTTAGTTCTTTCAATTTGTAGGATGAACGACTTCGAAAACCTTGTTCATGTGCTAATCTACGATACTGATCTTTTTTTGCATCAATTAGTTTCATTTTTTCTTCTTAGATTCTATAATTACCCATTCTTCAATTAATTCACAGTGTTTTGGGCTTGGTTCAGGATATACATTATCAACATTACATTTTTGTTCTACTGGGCAAGTTAAGCATGGTGCATTCTGAATGGATTCTAAACTTATAGGCATCTGTTCAATGATTAACCTGTAAGTCCATCTGCCATTTTGTAATATCTTTTCACGCGTTATCATTCCTCTTCTTTCAAGACGCAGTGATAAGCGTGAACCATCACGATTAGTAAGTTTTAATCTTTTCCAAACATCACTTTGTAGCATCCCATCTTCTGCATGTTCAGCAAGTATTTCACAAACTCTATTTGTGAGTTGTTCCATGTCCTTTTTCTCAATTCTGAAATTCCTTAATTCTTCATCACTATATTGATCCTCTAATTCTTCCTCCATTGTTTTTGGAATTTCTGGTTCAGGTTCTACTTTTTTGATTGCCTTTGCTTTTGATTTGGCTTCCTTCTTTGCTGCTTTTGGTTTGGCTTCCTTCTTTGCTGCTTTTGGTTTGGCTTCCTTCTTTGCTGCTTTTGGTTTTGGTTTAGATTGACTTTCTAATTGAGCACGCAATTCTGCTAATTCTTTTTTAATTTCATCTGATTCTTTAATTGGTTTTTTTTTCATTAATTTTCACTATCCATATTTTTAATTGACTACCAAATTTGCAACAAGTGAACTTGTTTGTTTGTAGGTTTTGTCATATATTTCAACTAGAAGTTGATAATTTCCAGCCTCATTTAATATTTCGGAGTAATTTTCATCAATTGGTAGATAATTATTATTGGTTCCATAACATTGATTTAAGAATCCACTTTGTGTTATTACATCTTTTGTGGAATCGGATATTTTGTATATTGTAATATAAAGATCTCCACAAACAAATGTATCATCACCATGAATCTTAATTTGAAATTCTATTGGTTCAGATACATCATACTGTGATTCAAGTCCAATAATTTGGATTCTGTCAGTTGTGACTTTATCCGCATATTCAGAACCCGTAAATTGCCACATATTTAATGAACGATCAGGCTCATTGAGGGCCTCAGCCATAACCAAAGCTCCTAATCCTACTGAAAGTATTACTGGTAATACATATACTACAAATGGTGTTTTACCCAATTCGTCTAAACTCTGTTACGCACTTATATCAATTTAGTCATGTAAAAAAACAAGTTTTGAATTGAGAATATTCAAAAATGAGGCTTGAAAATAGAAAATAGACAAAAAGGATTCGTTTAAAGCTCTAAGATAATTTGTTCAAACGAGTTAAATCCATGATCTAGTCATCTTTCCCAGATGAGGTTAAGAAAATTTAGAGTTAGAGCATATCGTTGCATTCATGATTCTGGTGATATTAGAGTAGGAGATTTGGCTGCATTTGTAGGACGAAATGAAAGTGGAAAAACAACTATTCTTCAGGCTTTAACACTACTCAACAGGGAGCATCAATTATCAGAACTTGATCTGTGTGACGAGATGGTTGAAGAGTTAAAAAATGAGGTTAATTTGGCAGAAGGTGAATTTGACTTAAACCATAATGAGACAAAAATTATCAAAGATTCATTTCCTAATATCCCAGAGATAAAAAAATTACGAATTTTTCGAACTAATAAAAATCCAATTGCACAATATGATTTTGGTGATGTAGATATTAGCGAAGCCGAAAATAGTGGATTAAATTCTTGGGAAAATTTTATAGAAAAAATATCAAACTTTTTAGATACAATTCCAAATCACATAAGAATAAAACTTAACGTTCAATTTTTTGAAGGTCAACCACCAGTATCAGAAGAAATTTTTACAAATCAAATGGCAGAGTTTGGAAATAATTTACACGTACTGGCCGTTGATGAACCACAGATAACAGAAGAATGGGAAAAAATTTCTGAAGATCCTAATACAAGTTTTCAAAATCTTCTGATTGGAACAACAGAGAAAATTGCATTAGAGAATTTCATTGAGACAAATTTACATCCTAGATTTGTTTATTTTTCTGACTACAAAAAAATAATTGGAAACATAAATCTTAATGAATATGACCGAGACAAGAATGTACCTAGTATTGAATTTTCTGAAGATGAGTTTGATAAAGCTGAAACTGTAGATAATTTATTCTATTTAGCAGAACTTGATGTGAATGAATTAAATGAAGCCAAAAATAGTCCATCCCAACTGATAAAACTTTTGAACACATGTAGCAAAAGATTAACAGAAAAATTGAATCCTGCATGGAAAGGTGATCCAATACATGTAGAATTGAGACTTAATCCTAATAATATCATGAGTGTAGTTATTTCCGATGTTCATAAAGATGGAACAGTAACAAATACAGGTCTATTAAATAGAAGAGCAGAGGGATTCAAATGGACATTCTCCTTTATCGTAAATTTTGCTGCCGAGACACAAAGAGCCGAATTAAAAGAAGCAATATTATTACTTGATGAACCTGCAAGAAATCTACATCCTACTCAACAACGTGGAATCTCTGATTTACTAAAAAACCTGGCAGGTTCAAACCAAGTGCTTTATGCAACGCACTCACCATACATGATTTTTGATTATGCACCTGGAAATTTATTGGTGGTAGAATTAGATAAGAAAAAACATCTAAGTAGAATTTATTATGATTATTGGAATGCAGATGATTCTACACTAACTCCTATACTGTACGGTCTTTCAAGAGGTCTAGTAGAATCAATTGTTGATAGAGAAATTGGTTATAATTCTAGACCTGTTATAATTGTCGAAACTATTGCAGACACGATGTATCTAAATGCTTTTGATAAGTTTTTGGAGGATCCAAATATTTCAATGAATCCATTAAATATAGTTGCAGCATACAACAAAAACTCAGTATTACCACTTGCAATATTTTATAGAAATCATGGCTACAATACTTTTGTTTTACTAGACAATACCAAAGAATCTAGAGATATCTCAACACAATTAGTTGCAAATGAATTTTCAAAAATTCAAACAATTTTCTTTGAACATGATGGAAAAGCATTACAATCAATAGAAGATTATATGCTAGTTGACGACTATTTACATGCTGTAAATCAGACATATGCAATAAAATTAAGAAAAGAAGGATATGTGAATCTGACAAATGAAATAATTAAATCTAAAAGTAAAATTGGCGTTTTAGAAGGACTGGAATCTATCTGGGAAGAGCATAAAGAAGACGGATGGGAAAATTTCGATAATGAAGAGGTTTGTCGCTATATCTGTGAAAAAATTGCAATAAGTGAGGGTGACTTTTTAACAGATAAAACAAAAGACCGTATTAGATCACTCTACAGACTTATAGCAGAAAGAATTCGTCAACAACAAAATCTGCTTTCAAGTCAAACTTCTGATAGAAAACGGAAAATGAGCGTTTAAACTAAAAATTATCATCAAGATAATTCTTCCTTGGTTTTTTTGGTTTTGTCTTTAACAATCTTGAACCAATAAAAATTATAGGAATTGAAACTATCATAAATAATATTGGAGTTATTTCAACCGAATCATCAATCAGCTCCTCTTGTATGTTTTCAATCATTGTATATGCATAACCCATTCCAATTAACACTATTATTCCGCCAATAACAATCATTGAACCATTAAATCTTGAACCATATCGCTTAGATAAAACAAATGAAACCCCAAACACGATTGCAGCAGGTGCAATACTCATTGATACAAATTGAAATATCTTTGGCTTTGCTTCAAACAAAAATGTTTCATCACTTAATGGGTTAGACATGAAATTAAAAATTGTAATTATCTCAGCTACAAAAAAAATACAAAGTGCTAGACCAGCGATAGCCAAATACTTTTCAATTGCCATATTACAACATTTTCTTTCTCAAGTAATAAATCATGAGTAATTAGTCTAGTATGCCCACAAGAAGTGATAACTCCTTTCTGCAAGAAACACCTAATTCTTCAGCTGCTTTTTCAGGAGATAGCATATTATGATACATGCCAAATCCAATTTCAAGACCAGATGAAGGAGCTATTTTAGGATAAACTTCAACATGCCAGTGAATTTGTTTGCTATTTTTCTTTTCTGGTGATAAATGAAATGCCAAACTATAAGATACATTTTTGATTTTTTTAGAAAGACCACCAAGAGTGGCACGTAAAATTAAAGCCAAATCGTTAATTTCCTTCTGTGAAATCTTTGAAAAATTTGTAGAATGTTTCTTTGGACAAATCCAAAATTCATATGGAAAAGATGGAGCCCATGGTGATATTGCAATAAATCCTTCAGTTTGAAGTATTTGTCTTGGACCGCCAACCTCAGCATTTACTAATTGACTCATTGGATAAACACCTTTTTCATTAAGAATTCTATGTGATGAATTTGCTTCATCGTCTATAGTAGGTGGTATAGTTGAGAATGCAAGCATGTTAAGATGAGGATGATCTACTGTAGTTCCAGATTCTTTACCATGATCACCATAAATTGCAACATATGCAACTCCCTTTTGTGTATATAACCATCTTAACCTGTCTTGTAGAACAACAAGAACGTTTGACCATTGTTCCACACTAATTGTTGAAAGTGTTTCTTTTTCATCTGGTGATGCCACTATAACATAATGATAGCCATATGCGGGTTCACTGTATAATGGGTGTTCAGAATATGAATTATTTGTTTCAGTACTAACTATAGGGTTTTTTGCAGGGAAAACTCTAACAGACCAATCCTTAACAAAATAGTCATCTGCATCCTGAAGTCTTTGTAGCATTCCATCTTTGAAAACCAATGATAATACAGATGGATTTGTCATAGATTCATTGCCAGGCTTATATGGATTCTTTTTTGATTCTTTGATTTTTCCATTTTCTGGGTTTACAATAACAAATCTTTCACATACATGATCTTTCCGCATATTTCCCAAGATATAATATAAAAAATAATTGGGTAAAAAAGTGTTAAACGATCTAAACAGTGGTTGCAACGTTTAAAGTGTTGGAAAATATCTGAGAAATTAATTGAGTATTAACAATTCAGAAATCAAGATTGTTTATGTACTGCTGGACGGCGTAGGGGATCTACCACATCCAGATATAGAAAATAAAACTCCTTTAGAGAATGCAAATACACCAAATTTAGATCGACTGGCAACAAATGGTAAAATGGGACAGGTAATATCAGTGGGAAAAGGAATTGCACCAGAATCAGATATTGCAGTATTCAATATGTTAGGATACAAATTTCATCATGCAGATTATGCTGGTAGAGGAGTTATTGAGGCAATTGGAATAGGGATTGATTTTAAGAATGGTGATCTGGCACTACGTGGAAATTTTGCAACATTAGATGAAAAAAGTGTGATAATAGATAGAAGAGCTGGAAGGAATATTGAAAAAGACGATGCAACTGGCATTGCTAAAGAAATTGAAGAGAAAATAACATTCTCTAGTCCATTAATATCAGTAGTAGTTGCACCAACAATTGGTCATAGAGTAGTGATTAGAATTAGGGATGAACATCCTCTGTCTGCAAATATCTCAAATACTGATCCAGCATATGCAAGAGTGGATGGAATGGGAATTGCCAAAGCAGTAGGCGATTTTTTGAAAATTGAGAGATGTCTGCCACTAGATGACACTGATTCATCATTGCTCACATCTGATTTGGTAAATGAGTTCACAGAACAATCACTAAAAATAATGAAAGACAGTGAAATTAATAAAAATAGGAATATACAAAAGAAAAAACTACTTAATAGTATTTTACTTCGTGATGCAGGAAATAAAATTCCTAATGTCCAATACATTAATGAAAAATATTCAATGAATTTTTCATGTATAGTAGATATGCCAGTAGAAATAGGTATATCAAATATTTTAAAAATGAAAGCATTTAGTGCAGGTGGATTGACAGATTATGAAGAAAAAGCAATTGTTGCTGCAAAAGCAATGGACACTGAAAATGCAATTTATGTACATTTGAAAGGACCAGACGAATTTGGACATGATGGTGATGCAGTTGGTAAGATGAAAAATATTGAAGAAATAGATAAAAGATTCTTTGGGACACTTTTGGAAAATATTGATATGGAAAATGTGATGGTAGTAATTTCTGCTGATCATTCAACACCATGTATCAACAAAGGACATAGTGATGATCCAGTTCCACTATTAGTATCTGGAAATAAAATTAAAAGTGATGAGACAGAAAGATTTACTGAAAATGAATCAAAAAAGGGTGAGATTGGAATGCTTGAAGGTGCACAAGTACTTGATACTGTGTTAAATATAATTAAATCAAAAAACTAAAAATTTCTTTACTATTGATCATTTCAATAACAAGTTTTTTAACTCTATCAATGTCAATATTGTAGTATTTTCCTTTAGCATTTTCAAGCTTTTCAAGTGCTCTCTTAAAAATTGAAATACATACGTCATCTTCATCTTTCTGATAGTGAACCAAACCTGCTGCAACTAATATTAATCCATTAACTAGTTTCTTTTCATCACCATCAATGGTCTTCCAAACACCCTCTAGTACTTCATGACATTCCCAAAATCTTTCATCATTGAAATAGGATATACCTTGTGATACTGCATCATCTTTTTCAAACGTCTCTTCTATGACATGTTTTGCATGATCTAATTTGCCTATACTAGATAATTTTTGGATTAGATCATCCAGATGATTTTCTGGAATTGAGGTATCAAGTTCAATGTATCGCTTTGAAACCCTACAATCTCTTAGTATGAGATTCATTCCATATGATAAATCTCGCGAGTCTCTCAATATGGTTTTTGCATTTTTTCTAGAAAATTTAGAATCATTTGTGAGGTGAAGCATGTATCGGTTCATATTATTTATGACACAAATTTTCTTAAATTTGTTCGCAATTTCATTGAAGATTTATAAGAACAACTCAGAGGATTTGTTACATGTCAATGATTGAAATCACAAATGATAAGACAAATTCATTTTTAGAACGAAGAGAAATCACATGTAATTTCAAAGCTTTAGGAGGAAAATTAAAGCAAAATGAGGCTGTAGATATGATTACAAAAGAATGTAAACTTGATGGTAAAACTGTTTTAGCAATAAATATGAAACCACAAACAGGAAGACCAAACATTTCCGCTACATTCTATGTTTATGACGATGAAAAATTAGCTAGAAAACAAGTAAACCCAGTAATTTTTGAGAGGTTAGATAGAAAAAAGGCTAAAGCTGAAGAAGCTAAAGCTGAAGCACCAGCTGAAGAAGCTAAAGCTGAAGCACCAGCTGAAGAAGCTAAAGCTGAAGCACCAGCTGAAGAAGCTAAAGCTGAAGCACCAGCTGAAGAAGCTAAAGCTGAGGAGAAATAATGCCTGTAGAAAAGAAAGGTAACAAGGGTTCTAGTCCAAAAATTTATCAATATTTCAAAGTTGATGGTGATAAAGTTTCCAGAATTAAAAAAAGCTGTTCACGATGTGGAAAGGGTGTATACATGTCAGAACACAAAGATCGACGTACCTGTGGTAGATGTAACAATACAGAATTTATCTAGTATAGTTTTTTCTTTCTTAATTTTGAATTTTTTGCTTGAATTATTTCTAACTTCTGTAACAATACTTCATTAAATTTTACACTCGATAATAATTTTGGATTAAGTTTTACATTATTAGTGTCTAAAGAAATTTTTGATACCGGTAATTTTTCATTAATCCAAAATTTCATGACCTTATCTTCTAATTTGTAATCCCTAAATCCTGAAGGAAACCGTTTTGTAATATGTGATATTAAAGTTGTATCGTTGTTAAAAACACTTCTTGGTTCTAATAAGCGAGTGTTATCAGAATAAACATTTTCAAATAGATTACTTGAAATTTCATCAGAAATTATTTCCATTTTTGACAGTCTAGTAACTAATTCGAGATAATGAAGGAATTCGTGTGCTAAAACTGCATGAATTGTTCCTTTAAGACCATATGCCACGAGAGGAGCAGATATCTGAATAACAACTTGAACTGAATTTTTCAATGTAACTGGAATTGTTCTGGCAAATAGAATTCCTATATCAACTGAATTATAATTGTCAGCAATTATTATTGATGGATCAACATAAGCAATTGGATAATTAATTTGAGATGCTTTTTCTATACGTTCAATTCCAGATATAATTAATGAAAAACGTTTTTCAATTAAATCAGAAACTTTTGGTGGTAATATCCCCATATTTTTGGCTTCATTAATTCTTTTTAATGGATCCACATAATATCTAAGAAAATTAGTATAAAAGACATTAATTTTTCCAATTACTACTCATTACATCAATTTGTTTAAAATCAAATTGAACACATGTACATCTATTCTGGAGCATATCACTAATGTTAGGTTTAACCCTAGAATTTTCAATAAATGATTTTATTGGTACGCCACCATCAATTAACATAAAAATTTTCAGAGATGTTGAATCAGATTTTTTATATTTTATATCATAGATTGATTTTTTAATAATTTTTTCACCGCGATTATGAATTTCCAAAGGAATGTTCTTGATTAATGATAATTTTTTTAGTAGGTCATCTTCTAACGGTAGCTCTGACTTTACTAGAATGATTACTTTGGATCTGAATGGTACAGAGTCTTTTGGTTGACTTTTAATCTGTCGTAAATCATGTAATTTTATTCCGTCTAGATAGTCTTGTTTTTTAATTCTTACATTTCTAATATGCGGTTCAGAAATTTTTAGAAAAAATGGTCTCCCATTTCCTGAAATTAAACTTGCTTTATCTTCTCCACCAATCCAGTTAATTTTAACTTGTTTCGATTTGAATTTTTTGATAACAAATTGTGCTATTTGGCCTTCAACACTGTTGAAATTTTCTAATCCATGATAATCACATGAAACACAGCCTTTACCTTGACAATTTTTACATGTATCCTGTTTCTGAGGTAAATTTCGTCGTACCTTTGTATATCTACCATACAAAAATAAAGATCTTGAATGTATTTTGCATGAATTATCTTTAAAATTTACTTTTAGTGTAAGTTCTGGATCCATTCCATCAAGTTTTGACTTTGTTCTTCTTCCAAATTTCTTCCCAATTTCATGATTAAGGTGTGTCTTAACATTCATGACTCCTTTTATCTTAAATTTTGATCTAACCGTATCATCATTATCAGAAATTGATGGTTTTATGATTGACCCTATAAGAAAAGTTGAAAATTGATATGATGATGAATTTTCAATCATATGGGCTACAACTTCATCAAGTTTTTCAAAAATGTCTTTACAGATAAAACATTTCTTCAATTCAGATTTTTCTGCCTTAGAATTAAATTTTTTACCTAGATTGCTACTTGGTTTCAAGCCTAATTCTTTAGATACTAATCTTCCAATACAAAAATTGCATAATGAATAATTTCTTAAAATATTATTTACTAAATGCTGTGTTGAGTTAATTTTTTTCATACCAATACTTACCATATTGTTATTCTAATGAATATTATTTAGGAGGTATTTAGCCAAGACCTAATTTTCGCATCATTCCTTGCATTTGACGTCCTTTTGATGCCTTCATCATATTCTTTGAATTCTTGTAATTTTTCAATAATTCTTTTACTTCGTGCTCAGGCCAACCTGAACCTCTAGCAATTCTTTTGATTCTTGATGCATTAAGTAGATCAGGATCAGCTTTTTCTTTTTTGTTCATGCTTTGTATAATGTATCTCCATTTATCAATACGGTCTTCCATTTGTTCAAGCTGATCTTCTTTAACCATTCCTGAAAGTCCAGGCATTGTTTCCATCAAACTTTGTAGTGAGCCAACTTTTGTTACTTCCTCTAATTGATAGAAGAAATCTTCCATGTTCATTTTTCCACTAGATATTCTTTTCATTCGTACATCATCAGCCTCATTTTCAAGGCGTTTTGCTAAATCAAGTACGGCCTGCACATCACCCATTCCAAGTAATCTACCAACAAATCTAGTTGGTGAAAATTGTTCTAAATCATCAATTCTTTCTCCAGTACCAACATACATGACTTGAGCGCCTGTAGCTGCAGATGCAGCCAATGCACCACCGCCTTTTGCTGAACTATCAAGTTTGGTGATTACAATACCACCAACAGGTACAGTCTTATGAAACGCCTGAGCTTGAGAAAAACACTGTTGACCAATTGTTCCATCTATTACAAGTAATCCTAGATCAGGTTCTGCTACTTTGCTAATATCGACCATCTCATCCAAAAGGTCTTTTTCTTCTTTATGTCTGCCAGCAGTATCAATTAAAATTATATCTAGATTTGAATTTTCAAAATGTTTTAAACCATTCTTCACGATTTCAGCTGAATCAGTATTATTTTCTTCTCCATATACCTCAACACCTGACTTCTCACACATTGTTCGGAGTTGAACTAATGCGCCTGGTCTAAATGTATCAGCACCTACTACGCCAATACGATAGCCTTGCTTAGTAAGAAATTTAGCTAATTTTGAAGAAACTGTTGTTTTTCCACTGCCTTGAATTCCTAACATCAGAACTTTGTTTATTTTACCTGATTTGAAATGAAATTCTGTATCATTTCCTAAGAGTTTTGCAAGTTCATCGTACAGTATTTTTACAATGTGATCTTTTCTGGACAAGCCTGGTGGTGGAGTTTCATTTAAAGATCTTTCTTCAAGATTTTTAGTAATTTCTAGAACTAGTTTAACATTTACATCTGATTGCAATAAAGAGCGTTGAACATCCTTAGCAAGCTCTTTAATTAATTCTTCATCAATACCAGATGAGCTAACAATTTTTTTTATTGCTGAACGAAGTCCGTTTTTGAGATTATCAAGCATTATTATCTAATTCAGCATCCACTATTTCAAATCTTCCTCTATATCCATCCCAGATTTTTTGGGATTTTATGATTTTAACTGATTTCTGAAACATGGGACAGTCTATGACGAAAGTTTCTGCTTCTCCACCTTCAAAGTTTAGATTAAAGTGAAATTTCTTTGAAAGATTTTCTAAATTTTGTAGATTATCATAAGTAATTTGCTTCCCCAACCAATCATTATCCAGTCCCTCAGTAGTTGTACTGCAAATTATGATTTTGAAATTATCATCTAGTAGGTCTTTCATATATTCTGATGCATTAGTTTTCCATAAAGGTGAAATTAAATTTAATTTCAAATCATTACATAGTGATTCAAATTTTGATTTTTGAAATTCACTTATTATTCCACCATGAACAATTCCTTCAATTTGAAAATCATTTTTAGCATTTTTAATTAATTTGTAGAAAAGTGATACTTCGTCACTAGTTTTAGTAGAGTCTGAAATACCAATTATTTGAGGTATTCTCATAGATTCAGATTGTAATTTTGTTTGTAAAATGTTATGATAATGAAGAAGATGACTTTCATCTGACTGTGGGATAATTGTAATTAATGCTTCAATGGAATGACCATGTTTCATAGCCTTGTAAATTGCATAACAACTATCCTTGCCTCCTGAGAAAAAAGATGCTAACTTCATTTTAATCAAAAAATGGTGGATGCCTCAAAACTCATAATCCTCATCAAAAATCAGATGGCTTTTCCAATCATCATTAGCATCCAACTTAGGATGTCTTTATTCGCATTATTTTTGTTCTTCCCATTACATCCCAATACTCAATATCTTGACCTTGCTCAAGTTTTCCTTCTACCTCTTCATCAATCAATTCAACATCAATCGTTTCAAAACTTTCAGAATCCATTACTTGGATGTCTGATCCAGTGATTGAAATGATTTGTCCGGTTTTTTTATTGATTAATGGAACATGAATTTGCATGCTAACAGGACCTACATGAGGTCGTTTTTGACCATCAAAAATTCCAACACCCACAATTCTAGCCTTTGCTGCTCCGTGTTTTCCTGGCTTACTTGTGTCATACTCAACTATTTTACAAGGATCACCAGTTGGTTGATCACTAACAGGCAATAAAATGTAAGAACCAATCTTCAAAGAACCTAATTCAGATGGTTTGCTCATACTCAATCAGATTTTGAGGGATATTTACATTTTTTTATTTCAGTTTTTCTAGAATGGAAAAACTAACAAGATTGTTCATCACAACACCTTTTCTACAGATCTCAAGTCTTGTTTGTTCACAGTATTTGTTATCACTTTGATGACTTTTGTCACTTGAAACTTCCATTATCACAATATTATCACTATATGGAAATGTAAATTTTGGAGCAACACTAGAAAAGAGTTCCATATGACCAAATCCAGAATATCCTACTTTATCACGTCTGGCAACATGAGTTGCTACATAAGTAAGGTCATCATGCGAATCACCATATTCTAGATAATATATTGATATGAAATTTGGTTTGCCAGTAGTTTGTCTTTCAAACAAAATGTTATCCATTTTAAATATAAACGAAGGATTATCCAGTAAATTCTTAGAAATATCAGTTACAATTTTTTTATGGTTTTTGAACTGTGCTAGGATGTAATGATTTGTTGCGTATGAAAAATAAGGTTGGCTATTATCTGAGAATGTGGCTGTAACAAAATACATTTCTCCTATATTTTTTGACTTTACCCATAGATCCTTTTGTTCAATTGAATTATGATCATGCAAATATGGGGAACAGATATACCCATTAAACTTGTGTCTTTGTGTCATAGTCAAAAGCTGAATGAAACATATTTAATTTTTGTTTTGTAGGGTTCAAAAACTAAAGTTAATAATACAAAAAAACCTCAAAACTATAGTCCCCACTTAGCTCAGCCTGGTAGAGCTTCCGGCTGTAGTTGTCGGCTTAGGGCTGAAAAACAGCAGTCTATCAGGCATACAGAAACCGGGTTGTCGAAGGCTCAAATCCTTCAGTGGGGACCATTTTTTAATATCTTTTATGGATTGATTACAGCTCTTCCTATGATTTTTCGATTTTTTAGATCTTCTAAAGCTTGATTTGCATCATCTAAAGAATAATGCTTTGAAACAATAGGATTAATCACACCGTCTTGTGCAAGTTTAATTAATTCCACCATATCACTATAATTTCCTGTATATGCACCTTGAATTTTAATTGCCTTTAAAGGAATAGACACTAATGGTATCTCAACTGCACCTCCAAATAATCCAACAAGAATGATATTTCCACGTTTTCTAATTAATGAAAGATTCATCTTGACTGTAGGTGGTGCATTTACAAAATCTATAATACTATCAACGCCCTTTTCATTGCATATTGTCATTATTTGTTTAACAGCATCAGGTTGTTTAGTATTTACAATATGAGTAGCACCTAATTCTTTGGCAGAGTTTAATTTTTGATCATCAAGGTCTGCACATATAATATTAGATTTTGTTAATGCTTTAGCAATTTGGACACCCATTAATCCAAGACCTCCAGCTCCAACAATGAGAATGTTTTCTGGTTCATTGACTAATGCTTTCTTTATTGCAGTGTATGCTGTAAGACCAGAACATGCTAATGATGCGGCGGCGTCAGGATCTAAATTGTTAATTTTTGCTGTAAATTTGTAATCAGGAACTAAAACACTTTCTGCATAACCTCCATTCTGGAATACACCTAACGATTGTGGTGCTTCACAAAGATTTGTATCACCTTTTTTACATGTAGGGCATATTCCACATCCCATCCAAGGATAAACTAACACATTATCACCAACATCTACCCCTACAACTGAATCACCACATTCTTCAACTGTTCCTACAATTTCATGACCTGGAATAACTGGGAATTTCACGCCCCTGTCTGTTACTTTCATAAATCCATCACCAGTATCGTATCCACCTTCCCAAAGATGGAGGTCGCTATGGCACACTCCAGTTGATTTTACCCTCACTAAGACTTGATTTCCGTTTGGTTTTGGTTTTTCAACATCACTAATCGTTAACGGTTCATTAGGTTCAATTATCCTAGCGGCTTTCAATGAGTTCTAATTTTTTAGTTAACAATATAAGAGTTGACTGATAACAAGAAAAAATTAGAGCCTTTAGATATTATGGAATATGAACACAATGATTTTGTGAGTGAAACAGATACAAAAACCCAAATTTCAAAAATACCAATAAATGTTTTATTTGATCCTGAAGGAATAAAAAAGAAAAACGTATGGGATATTGATTTAGTTCAGATCCTTTCTTTGTTACTTGAGATTCTGGAAAAAGCCGATAAAAAGGATCTTAGAGTTGCAGGGATGGCAGCATTATCATCATCATTAATTTATAGATTAAAAGTGGAAAGTATCTTTGCACTTCAAAAAGCTGCTATGGAGAAAAAACCACTAAGACAAAGAAGTGACATAGATATCGAAATGTTGGATATACCATATAGACACGAATCAACATATCCTGTATCACTAACTGAACTTTTAGACCTGTTAGAAAATCTAATTGGAACTATCGCAAATCCAAGAGAAAGACGTGGAAGTCAATTAAAATTTGAGCCAGTAGAGGCTCCAGATTTTAAGAAGTATTTTAATTCACTTGAAAATATAATTGGTCAATATCAAGATCTTGTATTAAATAAACTACAATCTACTCAATCATTACTGCTAAAAACTATTACACAAGATTTGGATACAACTGATTCAATTAGATGTTTCTTTGCCACATTATTTTTAGCTAGAGACGAAAAAGTTGATTTGATGCAAGAAAATGAGGATATTAGGGTCACATTAATCAAAGAATAATCACAAATAGATCAAGGATATGTAAAGGATGGTTTTAAGTCAATTCTGAAAGGTTTGAAAATATGGTTAAAATTGACAATGAGAATGAATCCATGGCACGCCTAGAGGCTGCATTATATTCAGCAGGAAGACCAATGAGTGTTGAAGAATTAATTCGAGCGTCAGGAACAGAATCAAGAGTAAAAACTCTCAATTTGCTTACAAAATTAATTCAAAAGGCAAAAGGTGCCTTTAAGGCAATAGAGATTGTAATACTACCAGATGACTCTTATGTTTTTCAATTAAAACCAGAATATAGTTCAACAATAGGAAGAAGGTATGCATCAAAACCAATCTTACCTAAAGCAACTCAAAAGACATTATCATACATTGCATATGAACAACCAATTTCAAGTAAACAACTTGTGGAAGTAAGAGGTACTGGAGTCTATTCACATCTAAAAGAATTATCTCAACTAGATTTCATTGAACACCAAAATGTTGGTCGAATTAAAATTTATAATACAACTGAAAAATTTAGAAAATACTTTGGCATACAAGGTGATGCCGATACATTAAGACAAAAATTATTTAAAAAAGTAAGAACAAGAAATACAAAAGGAAAATCATCAATTACGCCAGAAATACCTGTTAACACACAATAAATTTTCCAGAATTTGCGATTTGTATAAATTAGAGTAAAATACAAAAATTTTATGAGAAAATCAGTTGAGAATTTAAAAACAAGTAAAATAACTGGGGGAATTAGACACCCACTAAAATCAAGAAGAAAATTTCAAATGGATAGATATCCAAATGAAGCGTTAATGGGAGAACAGCTTACGGTTACAAGAAAAACTAGAGGAAACAATAGAAAGACTGCTATAAAAACTGCAAATGTTGTAAATGTAATTTTGGCAGATGGAAAAATAAAAAGTTCCAAGATTGTAAGAGTTTTAGAAAATCAAACAAACAATGACTATCAGCGACGTGGTGTAATTACAAAAGGTGCAATTGTTGAAACAGAAGATGGAAAATGTAAAATTCTTTCTAGACCAGGTCAAGATGGAACATTAAACGGAACTTTACTAAAGTGATAAAATGAAAGATTACGAACATGTCGTAATCTGGCTGGATTATTTTAACAAAACACTGCCAAGAAACAAAGGAAGGAAGCTTCCAAAAGAAAAATGTATTTTTGATCCATCACTAAAAGAATTGATAGAAGCATCAAAGGCAGCTGGTTTGGAACCAAAAGAAACAGAAGAACAAGTCAGATTTCCAAAAAGACCTTATGTTAGATCTGGATATATAGTTCTTGAAAAAAATGCAACAAAGATTAACATCATGAACAAAATTTCAAATAAATTAGTTTCAAAAAGAGCAAAACAATCAAAAAACTAATCAAAATAGCTTCAAGCTAAAGTTTTGTTGACAGAAGATAATGAAAGTGAATAGATTATAAAAAGTATAATTGCAGGAGGTAGGTGAAATTATGCACTTAGCCAACAGTGGTCGAGTCATAATTAAATTAAGCAAAGGGATCACTGAAGGTCAATTACTCTGTAACGAAAGTAGTCAAAAGATTGCAAAGGTTACAGAATTAATAGGACCCGTTAAAGATCCATATGCTTCAGCCATTCCGTTGACAAATAATTTAAAGAAAATCAGTGGAATGAAAGTTTTTGCTTTTGAACAAACTTCTCCTGCAAAAAGAAAAAACAGGAGAAGACATAGATGAACACATTAGAAATCGAAATTTGCTGTCCTGAATGTAAATCTGCAATCATAGATGACATTCATAATGGCGAAAGAATTTGTTCAACATGCGGCATTGTCGTAGAAGAACAAATGGCTGACTTTGGTCCTGAAACAAAAGGTGCTAATCTTGAAGATAAGATGAGATTGGCACGAGCAACTGGACAAACAACACTCTCACAACACGATATGGGAATTGCAACTGAAATTTCAGTTGCAAGTACTGACTATAGTGGAAAGAAAATTAGTAGCGTTACGACCAATCAAATGCAACGATTGGGAAAGTGGCAAAAACGAGTGAGAGTAACATCTCCTAGGGAAAGAAGACTTACAAATGTACTAGGAAAAATATCTGAGACCTGTGAAAACTGCAATCTTCCAAAAAATGTTGTAGAAACTGCTTCAATGATCTATCGCAGTTTAGATGGAAAAAATATTGAAGTTAAAGGCAAATCTGTAGTAAGTATTACAGTTGCTGTCATCTATATGGCTTGTAAACAATGTCATATAGTGAGATCCTTAGATGATATATGCAAAACTGTATGTGAACCAAAGGATGTAAAAGCGAAAACAAAACTTGCTGCAAAGTATTATCGAAACCTGGTTTTGGACATGGGTACAATTACAACCCCAATTGTAACTATGGACAAATACATCTCAAAGATTGCAAATCTCACAAAAACAGATGTTCGAGTAGAGAGGCTCGCTTTAGAAATAGCTGACAAAACAAAAGACCAAGACATGGCTAATGGTAAAGCACCAAATGGTATTGCATCAGCATATCTTTATGTTGCCTCAATTTTGACAGGTCAAAATATTCTACAGAGAGATGTTTCATCAATTTCTGGAGTGACAGAAGTTACTATCAGAAACAGAGTAAAGGAGATCCTTACTACAAATAAGATAACCTTAACTCTAAGACCAATATTGGCTAAATAATCCCCCCCTTTTTCTTATTTTTTGATTAGGAATAGCTAAAATTCGTCGAAATTATATATTAAAACTAAAGTGCTTATTCATGGCAGTTCTTGAAATAAAAGACCTAGTTGTAAAACGTGAAGGAAAAGAAATTCTAAAAGGTGTTAATCTTAAGACAGGACCTGGTGAGGTTCATGCAATAATGGGTCCTAACGGTTCAGGAAAAAGTACACTGGCCTATACATTACTTGCACACCCAAAATACGAAGTAGTTAGTGGAGATATTCTATTGGATGGAGAAAGTATACTAGAATTAACAGCTGATGAACGTGCAAAAAAAGGACTGTTTTTGGGATTTCAATATCCTACAGAAGTTTCTGGTGTTGGTTTTTCACATTTTCTTAGAACATCATACAATGCACTTAGCAAAGCAATGCAAGGTGATGACAGAGAAGTATTCATCACTGTAAGAGAATTTCAAAATTATCTTAAAAAAAATATTAATGCAGTAGGTCTGAAAGATGAATTTCTTTCAAGATATCTAAATGAAGGTTTCTCAGGTGGAGAGAAAAAACGTTCTGAAGTTTTACAAATGGCTGTTTTGAAACCTAAGATTTCAATTCTAGATGAACCTGATTCGGGATTAGATATTGATGCAGTGCAAGCAGTAGCAAAAGCAATTAGCGAAGTTTCAGATAAAGATTCTACAACAATTGTAATTACACATTATGCACGTATCTTAAATTTCTTGGATAAGTTAGACCATGTTCATGTATTTGCAAAAGGTAAGATTCTAAAAAGTGGAAATGCAGATCTTGCTCAAGAATTAGAAAAACGTGGATATGACTGGATTACTGAAGGTACAGATTAAAGAAAACTCTAAGAAATAAAAAAAAGAAGTGAACTACTTTGCTTTTGAAAGTCGATCATCTACTTCATCCCAATTAACAACATTCCACCATGCTGCAATGTAGTCAGGACGTTTGTTTTGATATTTGAGATAGTATGCATGTTCCCAGACATCTAGACCCAATAATGGTACAAGACCTTCAGTTCTAGGACTAGTCTGGTTTGGCATTGCCTTGTATTCAACTTTGCCTGATGATGGATTATAAACTAGCCAACCCCAGCCGCTGCCCTGTATTGGAGCAGTTTTACTTGAGAATTGTTCTTTAAAATCAGCAAAACTTCCAAATGAGGAATTTATTGCATCGGCTAATTCTCCGCCTGGTTCTCCACCGCCATCTGGTTTCATATTATTCCAGAATAATCTGTGGTTGTCGTATCCACCACCATTGAAATTAATTGCGCCTCTAACATCTTCAGGTACATCATTGATATTTGATAAAATTTCAATGATATCCTTGCTCTGTAACTCTGGACTAAGCTTCTCCAAAGCACCATTCATCGTGTCAGTGTATTTCTGATGATGTTTGGTATGATGGATCTCCATTGTTTGAGCATCAATATGAGGTTCTAATGCATCATATGCATAAGGCATCTCAGGAAGTGTGTATTTTCCCATATGATGTCAAACACAGAATACAATTTATTGTTTTACAAGTAAGGCATTTTAGATATTAAATTGATTAAAAAAATGTGGAAAAATAGTATCATTTTTTCAGGTATTACTCTAATGCTACTTGTATTTTCCATTAATTCACTCAATAATGATGTGAGCCTTGAATTGCTATTAGAAAATAGCAGACCACATATTGGTGCAGTTTATCCATCAGAAATTGGTATTGGTGGTGAAACAATAAAAATTGCGGTTATAGATACTGGCGTTAATTTTGAGCATCCAGACCTTTTAGGGATAGGTGAAAATGGGAAAATTGTTGGAGGGTATGATTTTATAGAAAATGATAACTTTCCTCAAGATACTAATGGGCATGGTACGCAAGTAGCAGGAATAATTGCTGCAGATGGTGAAACAACTGGTATAGCTCCAAAATCAAAAATTTTAGCTTATAGGGTTTCAGAAGATGGAGAAGCTGTATCTTCGGATCTAATAATTAAAGCAATAAAACAAGCTATGGCGGATGAGGCTGACATTATCAATATCAGTTTAGGAGTGGATATTATTCATGATGAAATTGATTATGCTGTAAATGAGGCTGTAAAGAATGGAATTGTGGTTGTTGCTGCTGCAGGAAATAGTGGACCTGACAATGAAACTATAGGTAGTCCTGGTGCAAACCCAAATGCAATTACAGTAGGTGCAACATATAATGACATTGATTCAAGTATTGTTTCAACATTACAGATAGGTGAAGAACAATTTCAGGTTTTACCCATGTTAGGAACTGAGATAATTTCTGAAAAAATAATAGAAGAAATTGAATTTGGAGGCTTTGGTAGGGAGCAAGATCTGGAATACCTTGATGTTAAAAATAAGATTCTTCTTGTTGAAAGAGGCGGTGAAGTTGAAGACGAGGTAGTATTTTTTTCAGAAAAGGAGTATGTAGCGGCAAATAGTGGTGCAAAGGCAATTATTGTTTTTAATAATGAACCGGGTATATTTTATGGTGAGCTAATGCATGAATTTATTCCAGAAAACTATGTTCCTTCAATACCAGCAGTATCTATAACTCAAGACGATGGTTTGAAAATAAAAAAAATGCTAAATACAAAAACTATAGGAACAATTGATGTATTTAATCATCCAGATTTTGTTGCAATGTTTAGTTCAAGAGGTCCAGTGTCACCATTCTACGGAAAACCAGATTTGGTTGCACCTGGAGTTTTTGTAAAAACAACATCGTTAGGCGAGAAATACAACATTACTAGTGGAACAAGCTATGCAGCCCCACATATTGCTGGTGCAGTGGCATTGTTGTTGGAGAAGAATCCTGAATTCACTCCTCACGAAATTAAATCAAAATTAATTACAACGTCAAATTTGGTAACAGATCCTTTTGGAAATGAATTTCCAATGAATATAGGAGGTGCAGGTAGGGTTAATGTTACAGATGCCTTTAATTCAGAATTATTAATTTTACCATCTAATTTGAGATTTGATTTATCTACAGAAAAAAATTCACAGACAAAAAATTTACATCTAAATTTAGACAAATTAGACAATCAATTAGAAATAAAATTTTCAGATTTTGTTAATGTAAATTTTGATTATAATTTGGAAGATAACTTCATACAAGTTACTTCACAATTAGTCTCAAACGAAACAGGTGAATTTGAAGGTAGGCTATTCATTTTACATAATGGAATTACACACCAAATTCCTATTCATGTAAGAGTTTCAGATGCTACAGTTAACATTATAGAAGAAAATGACGAGTTATTTTTTGAAATCTTAAAACCATTAGAATGGACATATGCAAAAATATCAGCAGTTAATAAAGAAACATTAGAAAAAGATTCAATCTCATTTTCTTCAAAGAGTAATTCACCATTAAAGATTTACAAATCTGGAGATTACTGGATTGAAGCAAAAATTAGTACGGATGAAAATACATTTGATGTTTATGATTCAATTAAAATTAATCTATTATCTGAAAATGAAAAATCTGTATTTTACTATTTAGAAGAAATTGAACGACCTGTTCTTATATTATCTATAATTACAGTTTTAGTAGGTATATTTGGTGTTAGAATGTTAAGAAATTAAGGTGTGATTGGTCCTGCCGTACGAATGTTATCTGTGACATTCTTGAACTTAGAAAAGTTTTCTACAAACATTTGTGCTAATTTCTTTGCTGAAAGATCATAGGAATCTTTATCGATCCATGTATTTTTAGGATCTAGTATGTCAGAAGGAACGTTAGGACATTCTAAAGGTACATCTAGGTTAAAGAGATCATCATGTCTAAATTTCACTATATCAAGTGCACCAGTCAGAGCAGCGGTAACCATTGCTCTACTATACTTTATACTGATTCGTTTCCCAACCCCGTATGGACCGCCTGACCAACCAGTATTAATTAGATAAACTGATGCATTATGTTTTGAAATTTTTTCACCTAGCATTTTTGCATAAACTGATGCAGGTCTTGGCATGAATGGTGAACCAAAACATTCTGAAAATGTTGCTTTTGGTTCTTTAATTCCTCGTTCAGTTCCAGCTAGTTTACTTGTATAACCAGACATAAAATGAAACATAGCACCATCCTTAGTTAATTTAGACACTGGTGGTAAAACACCCAGTGCATCAGCAGTCAAGAAGATAATTACTTTAGGACTTTCACCTACACTTGGAATTATTGCACCTGGAATGTAATCAAGTGGATATGCTGCTCTAGTATTTTCAGTAAGGCTACCATCATCAAAATCAGGTTTTAGTGATTCTTTGTTAACTACTACATTTTCAAGCACAGTGCCTGATTTTATAGCATTCCAAATCTGTGGTTCAGATTCTTGATTTAGATTGATACATTTAGCATAACATCCACCTTCAAAATTAAAAATTCCATCATCAGACCAACCATGTTCATCGTCTCCAATTAACATTCTTTCTGGATCAGCAGATAAACTAGTCTTACCAGTACCTGATAATCCAAAAAATAATGCTGTACTTCCATCTTGACCAACATTTGATGAACAATGCATTGGGAATACGCCACGAGATGGCATAAGATAATTCATTACGGAGAATAACGATTTTTTCATTTCTCCTGCATAATTTGTTGCACCAATGATTACAATTCTCTTTGATAAATTGATTAGTATGAATGCATTTGTTCTTGTGCCATCGATTTCAGGTATTGCTTCAAAATCATTTAAGCATAGCACCGTAAATTCAGGAACATGTGTATCTAGTTCTGCTGCAGATAGTCTAACAAATAATTGTCTACAGAAAAGACTTTGCCATGCATGATCATTCAAAACTCGTATTGGTAATCTATTTTTTCTATCAGCACCAACAAATCCGTCAAAAACATAAAGATCTTTACCCTCGGCATGCTTTTTCATCTTTTCAAAAATCTGATTAAATTTTTCCGATGGGAATTGGTGATTAACGTTTCCCCAGTCAACTGTTTCATGTGTCTCTTCATCATAAATTATGTATCTGTCCTGAGGAGAACGACCAGTATATTTTCCTGTTTTCACAGATAATGAACCAGAAGATGTTAAAACACCTTCATTTTTTTCTGTAGAATGTTTTATCAATTCTTCTACTGATAGATTTCTATGAATTTTTTGAGTATTAATTCCAAATTCATTAAGTTGAGAAATAATTCTAGAATTAAGTGATGATTTAGACAATATCATAATCCCCCAAATGCAAAATTTTTGTTTTAATCAAGATTTTTAAAAAAAATCAATTCACTTTTATCTCTTTCTAGATTTTCCTGAACAAGTTAGATACGTATTTATGTTAAATTTCAAGTCTTAATTCCATGCCAATTAACAAGGATAAACTAGAAGCAAGGAGACAAGTTTCGGAGCACAGACCTAAATTTATCCGCCCAGAAAGTTGGAGGTACAAGAGATTAGAGACAAATTGGAGAAAACCAAAAGGAGTTGATAACCATCAACGGAAGCAAAAAAGTCGAGGTCGTCCGGGACTAGTTAAAATTGGATATGCAACACCAAAAATTGCAAGAGGTTTACACCCATCAGGTTATACAGATAATTTAGTACACAACCTTAATGATTTAGAAAAGCTTGATCCAAAACAAGATGGAGTTAGATTTGGTCATAGTGTTGGTACTCAAAAAAGAAATGAACTGATGAAAGTTGTTTTAGAAAAAAAATTCAAAGTATTTAATGCAAGGGTGAGTCAAAATGCCAGTTAATCTTCATGCAAAAAAACAACTTGTATCCAGAATTGTTGGTGTTGGAGTAAACAGAGTAAGATTTGATTCGGATCATCTTGATGATGTTGCTGATGCAATTACAAGAGATGACATAAGAAGTTTAATTACTGCTAACACAATTACGATAAAACCATTTAAAGGAACATCTAGAGGTAGGGCAAAAACAAAAAAAATTCAAAAATCAAAACGAGGAGCGACACAGGGTTCTAAGAAAGGAAGAAAAGGTGCTAGGGTTGGTAAGAAAACCGTCTATGTGAATAAAGTTAGAGCCTTAAGATATATTCTAAAAATTGCCAAAGACAGAAAGGAAATAACAAACGATGTTTTTAAAACGATTTATAAAAAAATAAATGGTAACACAGTTAGAAACAAGGCACATCTACGTTCTATAATTGCAGAAACCAAAAGTAACCAGAAATCTTAGAATCGGAATTTTTTTTTCTCAAAATTTATTATCTTATTTCTATGAGTTTCAACGCCTTCATTTAACAGCATGTTTTTTTTAATATTTTCACCGAATGCATACCCACCTATGCTACCATCTGATTTAACAACTCTATGACAAGGTACTATAACAGGAAATGGATTTTTTTTCATTATTTGGCCGACCAAACGTTGTCCATTGTGCAATCCAACAGCTCTTGACAATTCTCCATACGTAACAACACATCCCGTAGGAACTTGTAAGAGTTTTTTGTAAACACGTTGTTCAATATTCAAAGCTTGATTACCTCAAGTTCAGTTGTACTTAAAAGATCTAGAACTTTTTGTTTATTTTTTCCTAGACCATTATAATCTAGTAATGCAGCCTCAACTCCAATATTTCTCTCGAGTATATGTGAAAATAATGATTCATTTAAGAAATCTAAACTATGCTTAGGTATGACAGTTCCTAACGCAAATTTCCCATTAATTAATTCATTAGAAAATTTTTCCGAATAATGAGTTCCTCCGAAACACATTGCAAAAGGATAATTTGGAATTTCGTTTTCAATAGTTGTTAAAACAACACCTGATACAAGATTACACAGATCAGTGTCATTCCATTGTTTTGGTGTTGTTCCAATTTCTATGAATATAACTGGTTTTCCAAGTGCAGTAGGACCATGATGAGTAGCTTCAATTGTAATTTGAAAGTCAGGAAATAGTTCATGACTGCTTGAAAGGTTTTTCATGTATGTCTTTTGAATATTTGGGTGTGGTATTGCTACTTGTTTAGGATTGCCACCAAAGTTTGCAATATCAAAATTTCCAGTGCTATGACATGTTAGAGCTAGTGTTCCAGACTCGGCGGCATGTTTTGAAAGAAAAATAAATCCATCATAATGAAACTTGTCTTCAAGCCAATCAGCAGATATTGTAGGAGTAGGGATTATTACAAGATCAAAGTTTTTTCCATGAAAAATACCATTTTCCTCTTCTAAATTTTGAGTGATAAATTTGGCCATATTATAGCCTGCAGGGTCATCCCTGTATGCAACCATTAATTCCATCAATAAAAGATATATGTTCACATTATTAATTTTCTTTATAATTTGAACCCAAGACTCACACTAAGGAATATGATAAACACAATAAAACTTACCAAGAAATCAGATGCAGACGTCTATAAGCAACATCTCCGACTAGTCTTATTTGGAATTGCTGCTATAGGTGGATTAGCATTTGTTATTCAATTTACTTTCTCTGTATTCACTATTGGTAGGTCATAATTGTCAGAAGCAGAAACACCAGTAACAGAAACTGAGCCAGTAACAGAAACTGAGCCAGTAACAGAAACTGAGCAAAGTTTTGATAATACACAAGTTAATACAAATTCTCATTTATTTGCAGTTAGAACAACAGGTGGTCAGGAGAAAGTTGTATTAAGATTACTTGAGGCGAAAATGAGAACTGAGAGTATTAATGTTCAATCAATCTTGTTAGTTGATAATCTAAAAGGCTATGTGGTTATTGAGGCACAAGATCCTCAGATTATGTTTAATGCAATACAAGGAATAAGACATGTAAAGGGACAACTAAGAGGAGAGCTGCAGTTCAGCGAAATAGAAAATTATTTGGTTAAAAAATCAACTGTTTCAGAGCTAGCGGTAGATGGAACTGTAGAAGTCATTGGTGGACCATTCAAAGGTATGAAAGCAACAATTACCAGAATAGATCATGAAAAAGAGGAAGCAACTGTAATTTTACTTGATGCACCATATCAATTGCCAGTTACAGTTGATGCAAACTATCTCAAACTATCTACATCATAGCAAGGAATAAATCACATAGATGAAGGTTTTATTTTATGGGAGATAAACAAACAATTTCATCATTAGTAACAGGTGGAGAAGCATCAGCTGGTCCACCATTAGGACCTGCATTAGGACCAATGGGTGTAAACATTATGGAGGTAATTAGTGCTATCAATGAAAAGACTGGTGATTTTAAGGGAATGAAAGTTCCTGTTACAGTTAGTGTTGACAGTGATACTAAAAAATGGGAAATTGAAATTGGGATTCCATCTGCATCTGCATTAATTTTAAAGGAAGCAAATCTCCAAAAAGGGACTGGTACAGCAGGCACTGAATGGGTAGCAGATATTGGAATGGATGCAATTGTCAAAGTTGCTAATGTGAAATTAGAATCATCATACGCCTCCAAATTAAAATCAGTTGTGAAGCAAATAATTGGTACCTGCAATTGCCTAGGAATAAAAATTGAAGGTAAAACTCCAAAAGAAATTACTTTGGAGATAAATGAAGGTAAATGGGATTCTAAGATAGAATAAACTATTTTTTTGATAAATAAATTGGGGCTTTGTCTGTCTTCTCAAGTTCAACGAATGTTTCTGTGTTTTGAATACCATCAATTTTTCCAATCTTATCAATAATTATTGTATGTAATTGCTCAAGGTCTTCTGCAAGTACCTTAATTATGATATCAAATCTTCCAGTAATTTCGCAGATTTCAGCAACCTCGGGCGTACTTAATAGACTTTGTTGAATTTGTTCTTTAAATTTTGGATCACGGTTTATGCCAACAGATGCTTTTACTTCAAAACCTAATTGCGCATCATCAATTTCAATTGTATATTTTTTTATGAGTTTCTTTTTGATTAGTCTTTTAATCCTGCTATAAATTACTGATGAATTAGTTCCTAGTTTTTTTGATAATATTGGAACCGAAATACTACTGTCTTTTTTTAATTCTGATAATAACTGAAGATCCAAATCATCAAAATGATGCATTTATCATAATACAATTTTTGAGGTATTAAATGTAAGTTTCTTCATTTTTGGTATTATGAATGTAAAAAATTGTAATATGGATATAGATTTTGGAAAATTTATGCAATTAACAATTTCATGCTATAAACGATTTTAAGTAGGCTCTGAAAAAAAAGTCCATGGTAAATGAATCAGAATTGGTTTCACTAATTCAAGAAGCAAAAAAATCAGAAAAGGAAAGAAAGTTTAAGCAATCACTAGAACTCTATCTTACCTTCAAAGATATTGATGTAAAGAAAGGATTCGCATTAAATGAAATAATCCAACTACCAAAACAAATGAGCCAGCCTGCTGGTGTGTGTGTTATGGCTACGGGTGATATGGGCATCAAGGCAAAAAAGGCAAATGCAGACCAAGTTTTAGATGGTGATGAATTAAACAAATTAGCAGAAAATAAGCGGGAAACACGAAAATTAATTAACAAATATGATTTCTTTTTGGCTGATACAAAATTAATGGCAAATGTTGGTAAATCATTAGGACAGTTATTAGGTCCTAGAGGAAAAATGCCAACACCGGTCCCATTTAATGCACCTATTGAAACATTTTTGAATAGATTCAGGTCATCAATTAGAGTTAGAGTAAAAAATTCACTAGCACTATCATGTAAAATTGGTGATGTTGAAATGGATGAAAAAGATGTTGCATCAAATGCATTAGCAATTATATCCGCAATTGAGAAAAAACTTCCTAATGGTGACAAAAACTTGAGGAAAATAATGATAAAAACTACAATGGGTAAACCAATAAAATTAGAAATGAAGGTTAGAAAATAATATGTACGAGAATAGAACTGTATATCCAAAAAAGAAAACAGAAATGCATCAATTATTACAAGAGATGCCTAAAAAATACAAAGTACTTGCATTAGTAAGAATGGAAAAAGTCAGGGCATCACAGTTACTACCACTAAGAAAAAAACTTCAAGATGAAGTAGAAATTTTTAGTATTAAAGATAAAATTGCAAAAATTGCATTAAAGGCACTAGATATTCCAGGTTTGGAAAAATTTGCTGAAAATTTGAAAGGTCAATGTCTTTTCATGTTTACAAACATGTCACCATTCAAACTTAATGTTCTATTAGGAAAAAATAAAGTAATGCTATTCGCAAGAGGTGGAGATACTGCAAGTATGGATATTGTTATTCCACCAAAAAATACTGGAATTGCACCTGGACCAATGTTAACTGACTTTAAGGAAAATAATATTCCAACAAAGATTGATCAAGGTACAATCTGGATAATGAGAGAGACCATCCCAGTAAAGAAAGGTGAACCTATATCTGAAAAACTTGCTGGACTTTTAACCAAACTAGACATCAAAGCAATTGAGGCAGGAATTGTCTTGAATTCAGCATTAGAAGATGGATTAGTTTACGAACAAGAAGAGATGATCATCGACCTTGAGAAATTCAGGAATGATCTGGCTCAAGCACATCAACAAGCAATTTCTCTTTCAATTGAAGCAGCATATATCACTGCAGATAACATCGAACAAATTTTAGCCAAAGCAGCACAATCAGCACGTTCTGTTTCAACAGAGGCAGGATACCTAACTGACGAAACTAAAGAGCAAGTATTACAAAAAGCACATGGTCAAGCACAAGGCGTAGCCTCTAAAGCAAAAAACTACAAACCGGCCTAATCATATCTACTTTTTACTTTTGGAAGATTCCAATTATACTTCATAGCTACTAGTCTTAAACCAGTTGTAAGTGCAATACCTATTATTGTCCCAGCATAAATTTCCCCAGTAATCATTAATGTAAAATAAAACGATATTGCACCTATGAAACTTGCCGAAGCATATAATTCCTTTACAAATACTATGGGTGTCTGATTAACAAAAACATCACGTAATATACCTCCTCCAATTCCTGTTAACATTCCAGATAAAACAATAACAAGAAAATTCATACCAAATAGATTATAAGCAAAGGTTGCACCAATTACGGTGAAAACTCCTAGACCTATTGCATCAAACTTAAGAAATAGATTCCAATGTTTTCGCATTCTTGAATATAACAAAAATAATACCACTGCAGTTGATATAGTGATTATCACATAACTTGGGTCAATTAACGAATTTGGTAGTTCATTACCAAATATTATATCTCTAATGGTACCACCAGCAACACCTGTAATTGTTGCCAAAATAATTATGCCAACGATATCTGCTTTATGCTCTATTGCCTTGAATGCTCCTGTTACTGCAAAAGCCATGGTTCCAAATAGATCTAAAATGTAAATGAATAATTCAATGGTGGAAGAAGAATCTACCAATTCAAAACTTATAGGAATATTTACTAATTAACAATATTCATAGACGGTTTCAACTAACCAAAGAGTGACGACAAACCTTCCATTGCTGCTTCCTCTTGTTTCTCACTAGGAGGCTCAGCTTTTGCCTCTTTCTTTTCTTCTCCTGCAGCTGGTGCTTCTCCTGCAGGTGCTGCAGCGGCTACTGCTACTGGGGCTGCTTTTATTGCGTCGTCAATGTTTACATCAGCCAAAGATGCTACAAGTGCTTTAACTTGAGCCTCATTAACTTCAGCACCGCTTGCTTTTACAATATTTGTAACATTTTCTTCAGTTACCTCTTTCTGCAATTTATGCAGCATTAGTGCAGCGTAAACATATTCCATTTAGAAAAATTCTTCAATGGCATAATATAAAACTATCAGAAAAATTATGAATTTGTTAAGATCTTCAAACTTCGACAAACGGAATAAAGATGGGATTTGAGATTTTTATCATATAGATTTTCCATTCGTTGTTGGAGAATTCTTTTTGCATGATCCTTCTCAGAGCCATCTGGTAGCGATAGAACATTATTGATTAATTCAGACAGTGACTCCCTAATCCAACCATCAAGAATTGAAAATATTCTTTTTGAAATAATCTCAATCTTATCAGATTTTAAATCTAAAACCTCTGTAAAGTTTTCATATTCAATTCTATAGATTAATGCAAATATGCAATTTTCAGAAGTTGGCTCTTTGAGTATTTCAAGGGATCTGCTTCCAGCCTTTCCTTGTGATACTTTATTTTTGAGACCCACTGGATTAATAATAAATCCATTAACTCCTATCCTATTTCCATCAATTCCTGTCACTGTTCCAAAAATGATATTAGTGAAATCTCCATCAGGTCTTGAAGTAAAGATATAATCATCAAGTTTCAATTGCCTCTCTTTTTTCCCGAACATAGTAAATAGCGGTTTTTTATCTATTTAATTTCTTGTAATCGACAATTCTTAATATCGGTTAAAAGCCAAAAGCACTTATGGAAAAAAAAGAAATTCTCTCAAAATTTTCTTCTGAACCTGAAAGATACTATAAAGTAGGTTTATTTCAAGAGCAGGGCTTTACTCGTAAATCCTGTACTATCTGCAAACGATTTTTTTGGACATTAGATGAAAATAGAATAAACTGCCCTGATCATTCCGATGACACATATTCATTTATTGGAAATCCCCCAACCAACAAGAGATTTGATTACACACAGGCTTGGAAAGAAGTCGAATCATTTTTTACAAAAAATGGTCATACATCAGTGAATAGATATCCTGTAGTTTGTAGATGGCGTGATGACTTGTATTTTACAATTGCATCAGTTGTTGATTTTCAAAGAGTGATGGGAAGTAAAGTTGTATTTGAATTTCCTGCTAATCCATTAATAGTTCCACAAACTTGTCTACGCTTCAAAGATTTAGAAAACGTTGGTGTGACAGGAAGACATTTCTCTAGTTTTTGTATGATTGGTCAACACAGTATTCCAAACGAACAAGGATATTGGAAAGATGAATGTGTTAATCTTGATTATAATTTACTAACAGAACAATTTGGTATTGATAAAAAAGAAATTGTTTTTGTAGAGGATGTATGGGAAGGTGGAGGTTCGTTTGGTTCTTCTCTAGAATATTTTGTTAGAGGTTTGGAGCTTGGTAATGCAGTGTTTACCGAATTCCAAGGAAATCTTTCAAGTTACAAAACACTTGATCAACGTATAATTGATATGGGTGCTGGATTAGAAAGATTTGCTTGGATAACAATGGGTACTCCAACAGCATATGATTGCTGTTTTGGACCAATAACTAAAAATCTAATTCAACAGGCAGGAATTGAAACAAATTCTGAAATTTTAGTTCGATATTTTACTGAAATTGCAAAGAACTTAGAAATTCATGAAGAACTGGCTCAAGTCAGAAAAAATGCAATAAAAAATACAGGTTTGTCAGAAAAACAAATTAACAAGATTGTAACTCCACTGGAGGGAATTTACCTGATTATTGACCACATTAGGACATTAATCTTTGCTATATCTGATGGAGCACTTCCAAGTAATGTTGGTGGGGGATACAATCTAAGAATAATGCTTCGAAGAATCATCTCTACTATGAACCGACTTAAATTACAATTCGACATAAATGAAATTATTGATAAACAAATTGATTATTTAAAAAACACATATCCAGAGTTGGAAGATACACGTGAGGATGTTAAGGAGATTATTCAAATTGAGATAGAAAGATATGGTGCATCAAAGCAAAGAATGGAAAAAATTGTAACTAATCTAAATAAGGAACCAACAGTTGATGATTTAATTAGACTCTATGAATCTGATGGAGTCACTCCTGATTACCTAAAAGAAATGAATGTCATATCAGAAATTCCATCTAAATTCTATAGTAAACTTTCAGAGTTACATCAAGGTAAAAAACAGAAAGAGCAAATAAGTTTTCCATTAGAAAATATTCCTGACACAGAACTTTTGTTTTATTCCGATGACCCAAAAGAATTTGATGCTAAAGTCTTGAAATCATTTGAAAAATATGTTGTTCTAGATAGAACATCATTTTATGCTAGAGGTGGTGGTCAAGAGCCAGATCATGGAAAAATTGGCAACTATGAAGTTGTGGACGTGACAAAACATGGTAACATTATAGTTCATGAATTAAAAGATGGAACCCCAAAACAAGGTGAAACAGTCTCTTGTGTATTAGATGCAACTAGAAGAGATGGAATAACGAAAAATCATACCAGCACTCATATAATTAATACATCAGCACGAAGTGTATTAGGCTCATGGGTATGGCAACACTCCGCCTTTAAAGAAGAAGATCATGCAAGATTGGATGTAACACATCATTCTGCACTTACTGAAAAAGAAGTAACAGAGATAGAACAAGCTGCAAATTCAATTGTTGAAAAAAACATACCGGTAAAAATAGAAAATTTTGACCGAGGAACTGCAGAACAGAAATATGGTTTTAGAATTTATCAGGGAGGTGTAGTACCAGTAAAATCAGTTCGTATAGTTTCAATTGGGGATTTAGATATAGAGGCTTGTGGAGGAACCCATGTAAAAGAAACATCAGTCATTGAGCAGATAAAAATTATAAAAACAAAAAGAATCCAAGATGGGGTTGTACGAATTGAATTTGTTTCAGGAGATGGGGCAAAAGAATTTGTGAAAAAAAGACAACTAAATTCAGAGAATAAAGAGATGGTACAGAAATTAAAAGAGCAAGTAAAGGAGAAAAGAATCGAAAAAAGACAACTAGTTAAGGAAAAAATTCCAATTTTAGTAAAATCATTGTCTGAATGTAAAGAAGGAATGTCTACAATTGAAGATATTACTATGGAAATAACAGAATCTGATAAAGCAAACTTTTGTTATTCGGTCAGCAATGATTATGATGATGTTTTTCATATTGGTCTGGGAGAAATCTTATGTGAAAAGGATCCTAGATTGATATATTGTGGATTGTTTGAAGATGGAGAGAAAATTCGCGTTATAGTATATGCAGGAGCCGAAATTTCAAAACAAAAGAGTGCAGGAGAAATCGTGAAGAGTATTTCACAGATTTTAGGTGGAGCAGGAGGTGGTAGTCCTAAATTTGCTCAAGGCGGTGGAACTGACAAATCAAAGAAAGAGGATGCAATTAAAAATGCGAGGACCATAATCTTCGAATAGGTAGTAAGATGGAATTAAACTGGAATCAAATAGACGACAAATGGAGAAGTAAATGGTATGACTCCAAAGACTTTGAAACAGATCCTAATGACAAGCCAAAAAAATTCATAACAGTTGCATATCCATATCCAAATTCACCACAACACATTGGTCATGGAAGAACTTACACCTTAGCAGACGTTCATTCTCGCTACTATAGAATGAAAGGATACAATGTGTTATTCCCAATGGGATTTCATTATACAGGAACACCAATTCTTGGAATGTCAAAAAGAGTTCAGGCTAACGATGTTGAATTAATTGAAGCCTTCAAAACACTGTATAATGTTCCTGAAGATAAAATCAAAGAATTTGTAGATCCTGTAAAAATTGCTGACTACTTCCATGAAGAGATAAAATCTGGAATGATTGAGATGGGATATTCCATAGATTGGAGAAGAGAGTTTACAACAATCATACCTGCATATCAGAGATTTATTGAATGGCAATTTCGAAATCTAAAAGAGAAAAATTTAATCGTGCAAGGAAATCACCCTGTAGGTTGGTGCCCAAATGATCAAAACCCTGTTTCACAACATGACACGCTAGGTGATGTTGAACCAGACTTCACTGAATATATTATAATAAAATTCAACATAGAGGATGCAATTATTCCTGTTGCAACACTACGACCTGAAACATTATTTGGTGTAACAAATCTTTGGATAAATCCAGAAATTGTATATAAAAAAGTGAAGGTTGATGGTGAAACTTGGATAATTAGTGCAGAGTGTGCATACAAGCTAGAGTTTCTTAATAAAAAAATTGAGATTATAGAGGATGTTTTAGGCTCACAATTAATTGGAAAGAAAGCCCATAGTCCAACAAATGATGATGAATTTCTGATTCTTCCTGCATCTTTTGTCACAGCAACTATTGGAACAGGTATTGTAATGTCTGTGCCTGCACATGCACCATATGATTTTCAAGCATTAGAAGATATCAAAAATGGAAATCAGGAAAACATTGATGATTCTTTACGGAATGAAGTTAGGAACATTCAAGCAATTACAATTATCACCACAGAAGGATTTGGAGATATTCCATCACTAGATGTGATCAAAAGAATGAAAATTACAAGTCAAAATGATCCAAAATTAGAAGATGCAACAAAGGAGATATACTCAAAAGAATTCTACGAAGGTAAGCTAAATTCCAATACTGGTGAATTTGCAGGTAAAAAAATTACATTTGTCAAAGAAGAAGTGAAAGAATGGATATCTAAAACAGGCAAATCAGATATTATGCTTGAACTAACAAATGAATCGGTAAAGTGCAGGTGTGGAACAGAATGTGTTGTAAAGCTACTCAACAATCAATGGTTTTTGGATTATGCAAATAAGGAATGGAAAGAAAAAGCACATAACTGCTTTGAGTCAATGGACATATTACCAAACGATATCAGAACAGAATTTTTCAATGTACTTGATTGGTTACGGGAAAGAGCATGTGCAAGACAACATGGATTAGGAACAAAAGTTCCATGGGATAATGATTGGTTGGTTGAAAGTTTAGCAGACTCGGTTATCTATATGTCATTTTACATTATGGCAAAATTTGTCAATTCAGGAGAAATATTGGCAGAGAACATGTCTGACGAATTTTTCAATTATATATTCTATGGAACCGGAGATTCTGAAATAATTGCAAAGAGTGCAAAAATTACAATAGAAAAACTAGAAGAGATTAGAAATGAATTTTTGTATTTCTATCCAGTTGATTCTAGGCATTCAGGTAGAGATTTAGTTCCAAACCACTTAACATTTTTTGTTCTAAATCATGTTGCAATATTTCCTAAAGAACACTGGCCAAAAGAAATTGTTGTGAATGGCTCCGTCTTGATGGATGGAAAAAAGATGTCAAAATCAATGGGCAACATTATCCCATTACGTGATGCAGTTAGAAAATATGGTGCAGACCCAATTAGATTATCAATACTAATCTCAGCCGAACTTTTGCAAGATGCTGATTTTAATCTAGAAACAATCTCAAGTATCAAAAATAGATTGGAATCAATGCATGAAGAATGCATAAAACTCAGAAATCCTGGAAAGATAGGAACCGAACCTGAAGATGTCTGGATAGAAAGTAGACTGTCAAAATTAATTACTGAAGTAACTGATTCCATGGAAAAAATGCGTCTTCGTGAATCATTACATCATATTTTGTATGGATTTGACTCTGATCTTCAATGGTATATGAAAAGGGCAAGTGCAAAAAATAGAGATGACGTTTCAGGAGTTCTGAATAAAGTTCTTGCAACACGTATTTCTATGCTCTCACCATTTGCACCTCATATAGCCGAAGAAATGTGGGAAAAATTAGGAAATTCTGAAATGGTTTCAAAATCAGCATGGCCAAAAGAAGAAGAACAAACAGATGATAAGGCAGTACAAAATGAGAGTTTACTTAGTTCGGTAATGAATGATATTTCAAATATTACCAAAGTGACAAAGATTATACCAAAAAAAATTATAATCTATACAGCAGATAGTTGGAAATCAAAAGCATACCATAAAATTCTAAGCGGTGTTAATTCAGGAGAGACAAATGTTGGGGCATTTATCAAAGAGTTAATTTCAAAAAAAGAGACAGAAAATGTCAAAAAAGATCCTGACTTTGTAAAGAAAACACTCAAAGATATCTTATCGGAACCAACAGAACTAAGAAAAACAAAGATGAATGCAGGAGAAATTGATGAAAGTAAAATTATTTCTAATGAGCTTTCGTCACTAGTAGAAACTGATTATGGAATAAAATTACAAGTATTCTCTGAGAATGATACTGAAAAATATGATCCAAAAAATAAAGCAAGAATGGCAAGACCTTACAAACCAGCAATATTAATCGAATAAAACTCTAGAATTGTATTTATTGGGTACTAACAAATCTACGATAGATGAAAATTGCTGTAATGGGAATGGGTGTAGCTGGAAGTTATCTCATGGCAAGACTCAAAGATTCGGAACATGAAGTAGTAGGTTACGAAAGAATGATTCAAGAAAAACATGATTCGATTTGTGCATGGGGAACAATAAAAGAAGAATTGGTGAATTTTTGTAAAAAGACAGATAGGAATTTTGATGATTTTCTAATTCACGATGGTAAAAACATGCATGTCAAGATGAATAATAATGTTAAATTTGATATTGGTTTGAAGGGACTCTGTACCTATAACAAATTAGGATTGATTCAAGATTTCATAAAAGATTCTAACGTGATTTATGGTGAAGCCCCACCATTAGCAGAACTCGAAAAAGAATATGATATGATTGTAGATTGCACCGGATTTCATAGAGTGTATCTGCCAAAGATGGAGCAGGATTTCTTCTTACCAACGTATGAGTATAAGGTTGAATATGAAAATGGAGTGCCTTATGATGATTTTTACATTGAGCCTTTCCCAGGAATGTCAGGATATTTTTGGTATTTCCCACTGGGAGAGAAATTTGCGCATATCGGTGCAGGGGATTACAACAAAAATCATGTTAAAGCAACAGATGACTTTCTAAAAAAACATGGAGGAAAAATAGTTGCAACCAAAGGACGTCCCATTAGATTGGCTACTCCAGATAGATGCAAGCCATATTATTCTGGAAAAGTTGTTGGTGTAGGAGAATCGATTGGGACAGTATACGCACTGTTGGGTGAAGGTATTATCCCATCAATGCAATGTGTTGATATTTTCTTAGAGAACATGCACGACTTCAAAGCATATGAAAAGGCAGTTGAGAAACACTACAAAGTTTATGCTAAAGTGTTCAATTTTGTCAGAGCAAAAATTCATCACAATTTCAGTTTCTTGAAAGCATTACCAGACTTTATTGCAATATTTAGATACATGAAAAAGCATGAAGACCGATTTGGAATGCATATTAAAATGGGCGATTTGCTTAAAGTTGCAAAAGCCTAAGTCATAGTTAAAGAACCAAAACCATCCTTTAGTGTTCTACTTGACTTGATATTATAATCATAAATTGTTGTAGAATATTCATCAAAAATTTCTTTCATAGAATCTAGGGATTCATCAAGATAAAACCCTGGGCAATCACCTGTGAATTGAAATGTGGCATGAACTCTTGCTCTACCTTGATCATATTGTGACCAGGTAGAGAATGGATAGAGATAACATACACCTGGACGTTCTGGATGAATTCCACATGAACCTTCCTTATCTAAAAATCTACATGAAATATGAGTCCCATCATCTGCTTCAGTTTCATCATCCTTTCTTTTCAAATTAATGTTAGTCATTACAGACAATCCACCTGATGGAGTTGGTTCATCATGTGTGGCAATCAATGTCTCTTTACTAATAAAATCGGAAGTTTTTTGATATTTTAGACCTGCACCTATTTGGATTAGGTCTTCTGATGTTAAAGGTAGTCTACCTTGTCTATCACAGCAATTATGACAATCAGGCCAATAACATTTCCATAGAATGTATTTCTTTTCTTTTGGTAAATAAGGAATATGAAATATTACATCTTTTACTTTCAGAGTAAAATCAGACACATTAGTGTATTTTCCAAGTATAAACTCACGAATGAGTGGATCAATGTCCCAATCCTTTTCAAGTAGAGTGAGGGAATCTAGAATTTCATTAGTCGACAATGAGTTATAACCATATTCTTAGATGTTATTAATGTTGAGAGAAAAGGGAAAATATGCCGCTGCAACAGAGAATAGAAGATTTGTTTGGAAAGAAATTGTTTGGCCATTAGTATTAGAAGTTAATGATGTATCATTTACGTTAAAACAATATCAACAAAAACGAGACGAAATTTGCAAAAAAATCAATGTAACAGTTTCAAGTACATCTAGGGGATTAGCATCACTTATCCAAAAGACAATGCTGTTTAAAGAATATGACGTTTATTCCATTCATTATAGACTAATTCCATATATGAGATTAAAAGCAGATTGTGATTATGCAACAGCATTACATGAAACTAAGATAAGATAATCAAAAACCAAATTATTATATCCTATTTTTTGTAAAATTCCATATCAGCCCGGTAGTGTAGCGGCAAGCATAGGGGCCCCTGGAGCCTTTGACCTCGGTTCGAGTCCGGGCCGGGCTATTCTAATTTATTATCTTGAGGCTTGTGCGACTCGTTCTAGTTCGTTCTTTTTCTTTATTGAAGGTGAAGTTGTATCATTATTTGCAGACAGAATAAGATGTTCTGCTAGATATTCCTCTATAGGTTTAGGATTTGAAAATGTGGCTTCTTTAACGCCATCAGCAATAAATCTCAAAGCAAGATCAACTCTACGTATAGGAGCTACGTCAACAGAGACATGATATACTGTTCCACCATAAACAATTCTAGTAGTATCCTCATTTGGAGCTGAATTTTCAACTGCTCTAACTAAAATTTCAACAGGATTTTTGCCCGTTTTTAAATTAATTATCTCAAATGCAGTTTTGACTACATTTAGCGAATGAGTTTTTTTACCTCCCATTCTACCAGTATTTTTTGCATATTTTTTTCCAAAGTGCATTAATTTATTGGCAAGTCTTTCAACAATATTGACTTCAGCCTTATTGAATCGTTTCAATGCAGAACGACCAAAATCTAGGGGAATTATAATTTGTTTAAGAGAGATTGCTGTCTTTAAGCCAATGTCATTAATGACAATATCAGTGGTATCCCATTTTCTAAATAAGAGTAGTTTTTGTTCAGTCATTTCTATCTCCTTGGTTTTTCTTTCTTACCTAAAACTAATTCACGTAAGGAAGTATCATTAACTTTAAAGATTTTAAAACGAACTCCTGGAATATCTCCCATTGCTCCTCCTTGTGTTGCACCCATTCCTTCAACATGTACTTCATCGTGTTCATCAATGAAATTCATTGCACCGTCACGGGGAAGAAATGCTGTTATAGATTTACCATTTTTAATTAATTGTACTCTGCAACATTTTCTAACAGCAGAATTAGGTTGTTTTGCTTCAACACCAACTTTCTCTAAAACAATTCCTCTAGCTTGTGGAGAACCAGCAAAAGGATTGGATTTCTTATCAAGGCCTAATTTTCTGCGCTTGTATGTAGATATTGCCCAACGTTGTTTTTTTCTTTTTTCTTTTAAATCTCGGCCTGCAAATAATCCTAAAGGTGATTTTGCCATAATTACCACTCGAGTGATATCTCCTCACTATTAATTAATACACTTGTAATATCAAAATATCTTCTTGCAAGTAACCTTGCCTTTTCCGCATTACGACCTTCTCTGCCAACAACAACACCTTTCTTAGAATTATCAACAATAACAATAGCTTGTTGAGAACCATCAAGTCTTTCAGACATTTTAATTTCTAGGATATATTTTTCGTTTAAAATATTTTTTAAGAATTTTACAGGATCGTCTGAATATTCAACCAGTTCGACATTCCTATCAATTTTATTTTGGAGTTGTTTGATATGTGAACCACCTTTACCGATAGCTAATCCCATTTTTCCTTCATTTACTACAAAGATGATTCTATTCTGTTTTTCATCTTCAACACAGTCTCTAGCTGTTGCTTTTGTAATATTTTGAAATAAAGACATCAATCTCATCTGATCAGTTGTTAGCTTTATTTCTTGTGTCATTATTTCTCGTAAGTGATCCTAAAAATTTTGGAAGTCTCATTTAAACTTTGATTGCAAATTTTTATTGGAAAGGTATTTAACAACATCATTTAGTTTCAGTTTCTTTTAGTAATGATTTGATATCAGATTCAGAAATTTTTGGTAGTGATACTGCAGATATTCTAAACTGTAGTCCGCATAACTTACCAAGATTTACTGATGTGTCATCAAATTTTAGAGTGGTAATTTTTGATTTCTTTGCGTCTGTTTCAATCTTCTTATACATCTCTTCAGGAACAGATTTGGACAAAATAACAAGTTTGGATTTTGATATGGAATTCAATACTTGTTTTGTTCCTATCGTACATTCATTAGCCTTTAAGGCATCTTTCAAAGTTTTTTCAAGTAGTTTTTGCATTGTTGTACCTTTCAAAATTCAATTTAGGCGACTTATAGATTTATTGGAATTGTTAATATCCACGACTATTTCTATCAGGTTTGTCAATGTTTGGATTTCTAAATCCGTGTTTTTCCATCATATGATTCAAAAATCTAATGTCATTTTCAAATTTTTCTCCACATACAGAACAAACTGACATATGATTTTTCTAAAAATCATGTAATTTTAGCGTATTTGAAGATAAAAGATGCCAGTACCACTGCTTCCCAACGGCTCTCGCATGTTAGTAACACAGCAGCGACATTGGGTTTGACTTCCAGGTTCGGAAAGGGACTGGGTCGCACCCCAACGCTATGACCGGCTTATATTTTCTCATTATCTCTTCTCTATTAAGGTAACGAAATTACATTGATTGTTAATAGAAAATCTAGGAATTGTTTATCTTCAAAGAGGATAAATTAAACCCATAAAGGAATATCGATATGACACATCGTGTAGCAGTATTAGATAAGGAACTATGCCAACCAAAGAAATGTGGTTTGGAATGCATAAAATATTGTCCTGTAAACAAATCAGGTGCAGATTGTATCATATTAAATGAAGAAACAAAAAAAGCACAGATTGACGAAAATATTTGTAATGGTTGTGGTATTTGCGTAAAAGTTTGCCCATTTGATGCAATCACTATTGTTAATTTAGCAAGTGAATTATCAACAGACAAAGTACATCAATATGGAATAAATTCATTCAGACTATACAAACTTCCTACTCCAAAAAAAGGTGAGGTTGTTGGATTGTTAGGACGTAATGGAATGGGGAAAAGTACAGTTGTGAATATTTTATCTGGAAATCTTAAGCCAAACTTAGGAAATTATTCAGACCCACCGGAATGGGATGATATACTAAAATTCTATAGTGGGACTGAATTGAAATCACATTTTGAAAAAATAAAAAATGAGCAAATTAAGGCATCAATAAAACCTCAACAAGTTCACAATATTGCAAATGTATTCGATGGTACCGCTAAAGAATTATTAGACAAATATGATGAAAGAGGGGAAACAAATAAACTAATTAAGAAACTGGGTTTGGAAAACTCTCTTGAACAAAGATTAAATGAACTTAGTGGAGGTGAATTACAGAGAATAGCAGTTGCAGTTACTGCATCAAAAGAATCAGACTTCTATTTCTTTGATGAACCTTCTTCCTATAATGATGTTTTCCAGAGGACTGGTGTAGCAAGAGTAATACATAGTTTGGCTAATATTGGAAAAAGTGTTATGGTAGTAGAACACGATTTAACACTGTTGGATTTTTTGAGTGATTATATTGAAGTTCTATATGGTGTTCCAGCTGCATATGGAATTGTTTCAAGTGTATTATCTACTAAAGTAGGCATCAATGTGTTTCTTGATGGATATTTGCCAACAGAGAATGTACGATTTAGAGACAAAAAATTCACGTTTGATGCATCAACTTCTTCAGATGACACCCATCAAGGTGATGAAATAATCTCTTATCCTAAACTTGAAAAAAAATATTCATCGTTTTCAGTATCAATAGAACCCGGCACAGTACGAAAAGGTGAATTACTAGGTATAATGGGAGCAAACGCACTTGGAAAAACAACATTTATGAAAATGATTGCAGGTGTAGAAAAACCAGATTCTGGATCAATTAACAAGAAGATCAAGATTGCTTACAAGCCACAATACCTAACCAATGATATAGATGTTGAAGTAATTTCAGTTTTAGAAAAGTCAAATGGTACTACAATTGAAGGAAGTGTAGAAGAAGAACAAATTATTGAACCATTAAAAATTAAAAAATTGTACAACAAATCTATAAAAAATTTATCTGGAGGTGAACTACAAAAAGTTGCAGTGACATCATGCCTTTTGCAAAAAGTTGACTTGTACGCATTGGACGAACCATCCGCATTTTTAGATGTAGAAGATAGAATTGCAGTAGGAAAATTTCTACAGAAATTTGTTCGATCTTTTGGAAAGTCAGCTATAATCATAGACCATGATCTACAGTTAATGGATTTAGTTTCTGATTCAATGGTTATTTTTGAGGGAACGTCAGGAATAGAGGGTAAAGCTACAAAACCAATGCCAAAACAGACTGCAATGAATCAATTCCTAAGATCTCTTGATATTACATTTCGTCGTGATGAGAAAAGTAGTAGACCTAGGGTAAATAAAGACGGAAGTAGATTAGATAAGACACAAAAGGATTCATCAAATTATTATTACAAACTATGACTAAGATGCTAAAAAAAGCATTGGCTAATATCTTAACTGAAAAAGAGATTAGTGAATTAATCTCAGCATTTGATCAAATTGGAAGTATAATCATAGTTAGAATTCCTGATTCACTAATTTCCAAAAAAAAAATTATAGGTGAAACACTACTGGAACAAGTAAAAACTACAAAATCTGTATATTACCAATCATCACCTGTTGAAGGAGATTTTCGTACAAGAAATCTTGAGATACTTGCTGGTGATGATAAAACAGAGACGGAATACAAGGAAAGTGGTTGTAGATTCATAGTTGATGTAGAAAAGGCATTTTTTTCACCAAGATTATCTACTGAACGAGAAAGAATTTCAAATTTAATCAAAGATGATGAAATTGTGATTAACATGTTTGGAGGGATCGGTATGTTTTCAATATTAGCTGCAAAAAAAACACCATGCACAGTTTACAACTTGGATATTAATCCCAATGCATCAAAATTGTGTGAAGAAAATATCAGATTAAACAAATTGAAAGGAAGTGTTATATCACTAAATGGTGATTCTGGAGAAATTATTAAAAATGAATTACAAAACTGTGCAGATAGAATACTAATGTTACTTCCAGAACGTTCTGATGAATTTTTAGATTCAGCAATTTTATCTTTGAAAACAAATGCAATGCTTCATTATTATTCCCATGTACATGCTGATAAAAAACAGGATGCACCAAAATTATCTGAGACACATTTTCTAAAAACTATTAAAATGAATTCTACAATAGTGAATTCAAGGATTGTTAGACCTGTTGGTCCAAGATTTTATCAAACAGTAGTAGATGTCAACATCAAAAAAAACTAATCATCATCTGTAATTGTAGATGATGGTTTTGCAGATGTAGTAGCCATCATATAACCAATCCAAGATACTATTCCAAGAACACCACCAACGACCATCAAAATTGTAAGTTGTAGTACAATTGGACTCCATTCAGATAACATAAGAAGATATGCATAAACGAAAAATGAGCCAATAGACAATATGAAAATCATAATACCTATTCCACGTCTTTTTGACATGAGCTACATCGAGAATACAGTTATTTAATTGAAGCTAGAATTCTATTGCCATCATGTAAGCATCTTCACCGTCACGATAATATGCTCTTAATCTTTGTTTTATTATGAAACCTAGTCTCTCGTAAAGTTTTACCGCTTCATTGTTACTACAACGAACCTCAAGGTAAAATTCATCACATTGTTTAGTTTGAATTCCTTTAATTGATTCCTCGACAAGTGCTGAACCAACTCCATTATTACGAAATTCTTCTAAAACAGCTACAGACACAAGATGACCCTTTTTTACAAACCCTAGTTTTTTGAAATTAGAAAATCCAAATTCAGATTTGCACATGATATAGCCTATGTATGTTGAACCTTTTTGTGCAACAAGAAAAGCCTCTGGTAATTCAGCCAACAGACTCTCATAGAAATAATCAGAATAATGCTCAGGCAATGTTTTCATATTAATTTCCATAATAGAAATCAGATCACTGGAATCTACTCGTCTTATGATAGAGTCGCCAATCTGCCTTAGAATTACCTGCATAGAACCAGTATTATTATCAAATATTTAATTCTAGGTAAGAAAGGCAATTATGGAAATAAATTCGAGTGATATTATTGATTGAATATACCCAAGAAGATATCAAAAAACTTGTTTCATCAGTTTTTAATGTTAGTGAGGTTGAAATTTCACTTTCAAAAATGAGATTTTATATTAGTGATGAGGATTTCAAAACAAAATTTATTCAAATTTCTCAAGAATTTGAAGGGAGAAACTTTGTTTGTACACTAAAGAAAAAATCTGGTAGTATAGTATTAGATATCTCTAAACTTCCACCAGCAAAAAAAAAGAAGTGGCTATCAAAAACATGGATACCTAGAATACTTTTTGTTATAACAGTATGTTTCGTGTTAATAGATGGATTCTATAGAACGATTGGAGTGAATAGATTAGCAGAGATTGGTGATCCGTTTGCTGTTGCTGTACTTTATGCATGGGCACTAATAGGAATTTTAGGTGTTCATGAGGCAGGTCATTTAATTGCAGCTAAATGGCACAAAATTAAAACAACATGGCCATACTTTATTCCAGGTGTTCCAGTTTATGGAATACCAACATTTGGTGCATTTATACAATCCAGAGGATTAACTGTCAACCGAGATATCTTATTTGATGTAGCAATTGCAGGGCCAATAGCAGGGCTGGTTATAGCAGTAATAGTTGCAGTATTTGGAGTATATACGTCACCAATCATTGATAATGAATTAGCAGAACAGCTTTTTGGTACATCACAACTAATGGAAATGAATGAAAATATCATAATGAAAGTACTAATAATTTTGTTTGAAAAAGATGGTGACGATGTACAGCTTGTTATGTCGCCAATAATGTTTGCTGCATGGCTTGGATTTTTAATTACATTTCTGAATCTACTGCCAGCATGGCAATTAGATGGTGGTCATTTAGCAAGAGTACTACTAGGAAGAAAATGGCATAAAATTGCAACATATGCAAGTATGGGAGTTCTTGTCTTGTTAAATTATTGGATGATGGCAATTTTAATTTTAATCCTTAGTTCAAGAAGTAAGGATACACAACCACTTGATGATGTATCACCACTATCATTTAATAGAAAAATTATCTATATTGGTGTGATTGTGTTAGCAGTTTTGTGTGCACCATTACCAAGTTCAATTCTATCTTAAGAGAACCCGTGCACCATCTTCAATAATTTGAACTTTCTGGCGTATACCTTGATTCTTTAAAATATAATCCATACCTTTCTTTACACCGTCAAATGGAATCATGTTAAATTTTTTGGTATATGTTTCAGGTAAAATTGATACAAGACCAACCTGCATTTTTTTTTGTATTTCGTTCAGATAAAGTAAATTTTCCATTCCATCAATGTATTTTGATGCATTTTTTATTTTTTCAACACTAAGTCTTCCATCCACAAACTGTTGAAATGATTCTGAACCTAAGCCATTAAGACATTGTGCTAAAAGAATTACTAACCCTTGATTTTTTACAACTGTATTACAATTCCATATAGAAGATACTGATTTTGATAGTGTTTGGTTGCTGGCATCTTTCCCAGTACTTAGAATGAATGTTTTATGTGGTTCTAAGGATTGAGAGCATGATTTAGCAAATAGATTTGATAATGACATGGTAGATTTTGGATGACCTACAGAAAAATCAATCATCCCATTTGAATTAGAGATAATTTCGATTGATGATATGTCAAACGAGTCTACAAAATTATTTGCAACTTGAATAGTAGCCAGATTCTGACCAGGGTTTGGAGTATCATTATTTCGTTTTTTAAATGCTTCAAGCATTTCAGATTTCCCAAAACGTTTTGTTAATCTAGTTGAATTTGTTTCAAATCCAAATAGTCCGTCAAATTCCATTTCGCTAATAAAAACAAGATTAGAATTTGTTATCTCATCTTGTTCAAATTCTATAATTGATGTATCTTCGGGATTTTTTGATTTTACTAGAGGTAAAATTCTTTTATCGACTAAAAGTTTAGGTTTTGAAATTGATTTATTTTCACATTTTTCAAAAATTTTTGTGAGTATAGTTTGAACAGAATTTGTATAATTTAGTAAAGCAATCTCTACTGATTTTGAAAGATCTATACTTTCTAATTTTTCATTAATTTCAGATTCGTCCATAGTTTTACTATCTAAAGCGGGTTTTTCATCGAGGTTCTCCGCAAGAATGTCTAAAACAACGTCATTATTTCCATAATTTAACCAAATTTCAGGCATGATAGATAGAATAATACAAACCAAAATAAATACAGTTAACTAAATTTTGGTATGGGTTTTGTGAAAGAGTTTGCAACATTTCTTTATGAAAAAAAGATCATTAGATTTGGGGATTTCACGCTGGCAAGTGGAAAAAAGAGCCCGTACTACATTGATCTTAGATTAGTTCCAAGTTTTCCACATGAATATCGGAAAATGATCAAAAGATTACAAAACTTGATTGCAGAAGATATAGGATTTGAAAATTTCCATTCACTGGTATCAGTTCCAACAGGAGGGTTGGTAGTTGCAGCATCACTTGCAACTGAAATTGTTAAGCCACTCATCTATGTTAGAAAACAAGCAAAAGAACATGGAACAAGCAAAGCAGTTGAAGGTGTAACTTGTCATGATATGAAATTATTAATGATTGAAGATGTTGTAACAAGCGGTGGTTCGGTTATCAACGCAATCAAATCAATTAAGGAAGAAAAGATGATTATAAAAGATGCATATGCAATAGTTGACAGAATGGAAGGAGCAACACATGCATTACAAGCTGAAGATGTCAAACTCCATAGTCTTTTAACAATTAATGATATTACACAAATTTTATTTGAACAGAAATTAATTTCGGAAGATATACTGAAGCAGGTTCAAGACAGAATAAATTAAAGGCAGCTCAGACAAATGCCTTCACATCATTTTTCAGATATAACTCTGATTCTTCATTGCAGCCAAATATAATGAGAAAAACTCACTATAAAACTAACTGAATGAATTAGTGGGCCCGAAGGGCTTCGCTCCCTTGGCTCCTCGGTTATGAGCCGAGTACTCTACTAGGCTGAGTTACGGGCCCTATGCAAACAGATTTTTTGTCAGTAAAAAGTGTTGTAGAATTTTAGCAGTATGCCTCATAACAACTATCGAGTAAGAGGTTTTGTGCATCTACCGATTTTTTTGCAATTTTTAATAATTTGTCATGATTTTTTGAAGATGAATTAATAATTTTTTTCCAAGATGCTGCATGGCGTATATCTGCACTCATATGTTCTTCAAAATATTCAGTTGCATCTTTACTATCCAGTCCATAGAAATTTTTTAAACCTTCCATCTTGGTTTTGCTTATTTTAGGTATTTCTTTCTCGAATGCATACATCGCACAGGCGCCTTCATCATAGGATTCCATTAGTGAAGCAAGATTGTTTACAGCCTCGTTTGTCTTTTTTAATCCCTGATATGATGTTAAATCATCCTTGGTAATTCCCATGGAGAATGCAAAATTTTCCCATAATCTAATATGCTCTGTTTCTTCGTTCATATTTGATATTAATTCTGATCTTGCATCACTAGGGGCCATATCAACAATAGGCTCCATAAATTTTGGAACCTGTTTAGCTAGTTGATAGTATTCCTTAGAATAACCAACTAATGACTGAAATTCGAGTTTTCCTTCCGACCACATTTCATAGAAAGGATGATTCAGTAAACTTTTATCCTCAATTATTTGATCGATTTTTTTTATTAACTGACTCATGCAATTAACCCTAAATTATAATAAAAAAACCTTTGTAGCTTCCAAAAAGTTTTATGGATTATAACTGGAGTTCATTTAGCTCCTGTAGTGTAGACAGGTCAAGCATTTAGGCCTTTCACGCCTGAGACTCGGGTTCAAATCCCGACGGGAGCATACAATATTTTTTGAAAATCAACAAAGTTTAATATTCTAATGACAAAGATGTTGAGTAGATATTTTTGAATCGAAAAAATATAGAAACTAATCCTCTACTTGAAACTTACAAAGAGTATATTGAAAAAATTGACAATGCATTGAATGATGAACTTGAATTGTATTTAGAATCTGAATTCACAGAGCCACTAAAATATGCAATTGATGGTGGAAAAAGAATTCGACCAATAATTTTACTACTAGCCGCAGAATGTGTAGGTAAAGTGGATGAAAATACTCTATCTGCAGCTTGTGCAATAGAATTTCTTCATACCGAATCTGTGATTCATGATGATATCATTGACAATGAGACAAAACGTAGACAAAAAGATCCATTCCATATAAAATTTGGTTATAATACTAGTGTCTTAACTGGCGACTTTGTTTTAGGTTTGATTCTAAATATATCATCAAGACTAGATAATCCACGTATTACTAAGGACCTAGCTACTGCTGCAATGTTAATGAGCGAAGGCGAAGCAATAGAGGGCTTGCTGGAAGAAAGTGAAGATGTTACTTTTGATGATTATGTTAAGGTAATTGAATACAAAACAGCAACAGCCTTTGAAATGGCTGCAAAATTAGGCGCTATAATTGGGAAAGGCGCTGAGGAAGAAATTCAGGCGTTAGCTGAATATGGAAAAAATATAGGAATCGCATATCAAATTAGAGATGATTTGTTAGATTGGAAGAATGAGGATAAATTATTTAATTTATTAATTAAAAAGAGCTCTGACCCTAGAGATGTTTTTAATAAAATGGATGAAATGTTAAAAACATTTTCTCATCTTGCAGAATCAAGTCTAAGAAAAATTAAAGAAAGTTCAGCAAAAAATAATTTAGAAAATTTAATTAAATTCACAGAGTTTAAGGCATAATAGCACCAGTTAATGTTGGGGAAGCCATTTCTGCAAATTTGATTATTGGTTCTGGATAAACACCAATAGTTACCATAAATATTATTGAGAAAACCATTACAGCTATAATTGATGCAGGTTCTTTGATTCGTTTTTCAGTTTCTCCTTCAAAGTACATCTTTCTAATAATCCAACCATAGTAAGCTAATGACAATGCACTGTTTAACACACCAGCTACTGCAAGCCATGGAGCCCACCATAAACTACTGCCAGCATCAATTGCAGCTCCAAACAACATCAACTTACTCCAAAATCCATTAAGTGGAGGAACACCAGCCAGAGCTAGTAGAGATATTACTAAACCGAGTGCAGTAATTGGCATTTTTCGTCCAAGTCCTTTAAGTTTGTCAAGGTGAGTTACTGCTAATGCTGTAACGATTCCGGCTACTGCAATAAATGCAGCACCTTTCATTACTGCATGATTTAGAATATGGAATAATGAAGCCTGTAATCCAAGTCCGGAAAATGGAGCTATTGAAATACCAATCAAAATGTAACCAGCATGACCAATACTAGAATATGCCAGCATTCTAGCAAGATTCTTCTGCATTATTGCTGCAATGTTCCCAACTGTCATTGTCATGATGGCAATTACTCCAAGAGCCAATGTCCAATCTAGATTTAATGCAACTGTACCCAGAATAATTATTCTCAGAGCAGCAGCAAATCCTGCTTTTTTTGTTCCTGCAGCTAGTAATGCAGTAATAGGTGGCGGTGAACCTTCGTATGTGTCTGGTAGCCACATATGGAATGGTACAAGACCCATTTTGAAACCAAAACCTGCAATTAACATACCTACTGCTAGTAATCCAATTGGTAGCATATCTGCATCAAGTGTAGCAAATCCTTGAATGACATCGCCAATGTTTGTAGAACCTGTTATTCCATATGCAAGTGATATACCATAAATAATAATTGCAGATGATAATGCACCAAACAGGAAATACTTTATTGCTGCTTCGTTCGAGATTGGATTCTTTTTATTAAATCCTGCCAGAATGTATGTGGGGATGCTCATTAATTCCCAGCCAACAAATAACATTACCAAGTCTGTTGAGAATGCAATTAGAACCATACCAATTGTTGAAAGTAGAATTAAAGAGAAGTAAATTCCAGGATTTGCCCTGTTTCTCATATAATTAAAAGAACCAACAACTGTGATTATCGATACAATTAACATTGCTATTGCAAAGAATGAGCCAAATGAATCATCTACTAAAACATCAGCCGAGAAAATTGCAGCTGGTGCAATTGACTCACTATAAAATTGGTACATAACAAATCCAATTGAAATAATTAATGCTGCAAATGCAATTGCACCATAAAATGTAGAACTGCCTCTTTCTTTTCTTATAACATTTATCACAGGAATAGCCATTCCTGCAACACCAAGAATAACCATCAGCATGATTGGAGTGGATGTTAATTCAATCATTCATATCACCTAGATTAACAATATCAGGACTACAAACAGTATTCCTGCTCCAAATACGTAAAGATAAGATTGTGCCACACCAGTTTGTGAACCTTGTACAACTTTTGCACCCCAACCTACTGCTCGTTCTAATCCAACATTCATTCCCTTATCAATGGCGGTTTGCTCAAAGTATCTCCACAAAGCTCTTGCTGCCCAGAGTGGTGCTGTGACAAATCCCCAATAGACAAATGCGTTGAGATACCATCTATTGAGGATTAATTTGTGTAAAGCGTAAAAGAAAATGTTAGATTTGATGAATTTTTCAGGATCAACCCATCTACCAATATAGAAGATGTATCCCAATCCAAATCCTGTAGCAAATGCAATCAATGATGAGCCTAATGCTATTGGGTTAAGTCCAGATAGGAATCCGGGTAAGACAGAGACCTCACCGCTATAGTGTTCTGAGTGAATTCCAAATGAGTGCTCTAGATATTCACCAAACAAATGATGTATTCCTTCCTCTGCTGATAGACCAACTATACCAATTCCAATAGTTAGTACTGCAAGAATTCCATATGGTATCCACATTGATTTTGGTGCTTCATGTATATGGTGACCTTCGCTTTCCATCTTTTCAACATGTTTGCTGTTCTTTCCAAAGAATACCATACCCATCATTCGAGTTGTATAGAATGCCGTGATAACAGCAGTTAAAATTGCAATGATAAAGATTGGTAATGCCCATTCACTTCCAGATTCATAAACTGCTGCAAAGATTGCATCCTTACTCCAGAAACCTGTAGTGATAAATGGGGCTCCCATCAGTGCTAGTCCAGCAGCCCACATGAACGCATACGTCTTTCTCATCTTTTTGCGGAGACCGCCCATATCTGTCATGAACCGAGATCCAACCACATGTAACAGCGAGCCAGCTGCCATGAAGAGTGATGCTTTGAACATTGCATGCGAAATGAGATGGAAAAATCCTGCTGTATAGCCATCTACATATTGTGATGATAGTCCTGCAACACCTAATGCCATCATCATGTAACCAATTTGTGAACCAGTTGAATATGCTAAAACTTTCTTAATTTCTGGATTAACCATTCCTTGGGTAGCAAGTAACAGTGCAGTTATTGCCCCAACCCATGCAACTATTTCAAAGAACTGCTCTGCAAGAATTCCTGCAGCTGCTAATGCAAATACTATTGGTCCAATTCTTGCAACCAAAAATACACCTGCTTTAACCATTGTTGCTGCATGAATCAATGCAGAAACTGCAGTTGGACCAGTCATTGCCTCTAAAAGCCATTCGTTAAGTGGGAATTGTGCTGATTTTCCTATAGCACCACCAAATAATAACACGAAAGCTGGAACAAGCAATCCTTCTGCAGACATACTTACAGCCCAACTTGTTTCATTCACCAATTCTCTTAGTCCAAATGTACCTGCATATGCAAAAATCAGGAACATTCCTGCTAACATCATCACATCTCCAACTTTAGTCATGATGAAAGCCTTCATTCCAGCATGAGTTGGTGAAAAGTATTCCATTACACCTAATGCAGACCGACCCTCCTGACCCACATGATCTTTCTTTTTATCACGATACCAGAAACTGATTAAAGCATAAGATGCAAGTCCCACACCTTCCCAACCAAAGAATATCTGTAGAAGGTTATCAGATAACACAATCAATTGCATTGAACCAATAAAGAACATCATCCAGAACCAGAATCTCATTATGTCCTTATCTCCTTTCATGTAACCAGTACTGTAACACATGATTAGGAATGAAATCCAACCAACAACATTAGCCATTATAATTGAAAGAGGATCTGCAAGAACACCCGCTTTAATTCCAATCGCGTCAATCCACATTATCTGATGATGAATCTCATGTGCTTCTAGCGCCATCGGTAATAATGTTGCAGCAGATATTGCACTCATGGCAGCAAAAGCAACAGCAACTCTACCTGTTGAAATCTTTGAAAACTTGGCAACAGCTGGAATAATTAATGCTGCTGCAAATGGTAAAATCCAGATAAGCCAGACGTTTATTTCACTTACAGGTATACCAAAGAAATCATATGCCATTGACTATACCCCCAATACTCCCTGCATGTATGGCATTATTTGACTCAAGAAAATATCTGGATAAATTCCCACAACTATTGTAAATCCTGCAAGAACCATCATTGGTGCAAGCATATACCAATTACCATCCTTTACATTTGACAAATTTTCAGGAAGCTTTCCAAAGAATACACGTTTTAGCATCCAAAGCAAGTATGACATTGTAAGTGCGGTAGCAACTAATCCTAATGCAAACATGATACTACGTAAATCATTTCCTTCTTCTAATGCAGTTTCTAGTGCACCGTAAAATAACATCCATTCTCCCATAAAACCACTTGTTGGTGGAACGCCCATGATTGTTAATGCTCCAATAACAGCACAAACTGCAGTTATCGGCATCTTTCCTGCAAGACCACCAAGTTTGGCTATACTTCGTGTTCCAACATTTACGATTAACACTCCTGCAGTCATGAAAAGAAGACCTTTTCCGAGTGCATGTGAAACATACATCATTTCAGCTCCTGCAAGACCATATACTGACAATGAACCTAATCCAAACAGAAGATATCCCATTTGACTGATGCTGGAATATGCAAGTAAACGTTTGAAGTCATCCTGCATAAGTGCCATTGCTCCTCCGTAGAACATCGTTGCAACTCCCCAGATGGTAAGTACTATAGATAGATCAGAATAGGTTTGCGGCAGAAATTCTATAATTAATCGAAATATTCCGTATGCACCAATACCGATCATTGCTGGAGAAAGTAATGCGCTAATAGGAGTTGGTGCAGCGCCGTGGGCATACGGTAACCAAACATGGAATATGAATGCAGCAAGTTTTACTCCTAAACCAAGAATTATTGCAACTGCTGATATTACAACAATGTCTTCAGGAATTTCTGACTCTGTAATATCTGCAAAATCAAAACTGCCGACACTTAATCCAATTGCTAAAAATCCTAATAATAATACAACCGCACCAACATGTGTCCAGAAAAAGAACATTAATGCAATTCTTCGTCTTGCTCCATCTCCGTACCATGCAATTAGGAAGAAAGATGGAATCAACATGACTTCAAAGAAGATATAAAATTCAATGAGATTGGTTGATAGGACAGTTCCAAGCATTCCCATTGCAAAAACCAGGAACATTGCAAAGTAGAGACCTGACTGATTGTTGATGTATGTCTTTAGTGCTGATGATTCAATTATTGCTGTGCTTTGTCCTTCTGAAGTAGTATTTTGTTGATAGTGTTCTTTGAACAAGTGTTCAAACTTGTGTATCATGTAAGGTTTTGAATAGATAACTAGTATTGTACATAAGACGTAAATGATTATTGCAAATGGTGCTGCTAATCCATCTAATAAGAATCCGAATTCGCCAAACAAAGTAGTCCATTCATAGTGTTCCTCGTAGGTTCCACCAATTGATGCTTCAATTAGTATGACGGTGCAATATAGCAAAAGTCCAAATGTAAACCACATTGCAGCGTTTGTTCCAACTTTTCTACCTAAGATGTATGCCAAAGGTGACAGTAACAGTGGTAAAAATACCGCCTGTAGTAGAACATAATCCATTATCCTTTCAAACTCCTAAAGTCTGCAATATCGATATTTTTGTATAATCGATAAGCGACAATTACCAAGGAAAGTCCAACTGCAACTTCAGCCGCTGCTATGGCAATTGAAAACAAAGCAAGTGTTTGACCACCGCTATGCGCCTCCGGCATAAATCTAGCAAATGCAATTAAGTTAAGATTTGCAGCGTTAACTATTATTTCCACTGCAAAAAGCATTCGTATTGCGTTTCTTTTAACAGATAATCCATAGATTCCAATGCCCAAAAGGGCAACTGAGACAAGAACAAATTCAATCAGTTCGTTGGCCATTTTCCACTGTATCCTCCCTTCTAGCTAAAACTAATGCACCGATAACAGAACCTGCCAATATCAGAGCCATTGCAATCAATGCTGGCCAATAATAAGTAAGAAAGTCCTCACCTATTTCCCTAAAGTCGACAGGTGCAGAATCTGTTGTTATAGTTTTTACTCCTGAATCAAGAATGATTGCACCTACTGCAACCATTATAATTAGCATTAAACCAATACCTGCAAGTTTTCTCTTCGGGTCTTCAATTTTTTTGAAAATTAATTCTCTTTTTACAAGCATTACCGTAAACAGAATTAATACTGCAATTGATCCGACATAAACTGCAATTTGAAACATTGCAACAAATGGTGAATCTAGTAAAATGAAAAATCCAGCAATACCTCCAAGTGTTCCCATTAATGCAATTGAACCATAAATTAATGAGCGAAGCTCTAATGCAGCAATTGCAGCACCAATTGTTAGAACTGACAAAGCAAGAAATAAAACATCAGCCATGTGTTGCACCTCTATCATCTATCTGAATTTCTGCGTCTTGTTGAACATTTGGTTTTACTTGAAGTTGTTGTGGTGTGTAAATCAAACCTTCTTTTGTAAAAGAAGATAATTCGTAATCATTTGACATGTAAAGTGCATAGAAAGGACATGCATCAACACAAAGACCACAGAATACACATTTACCATAATCAATTTGTGGCATTATTGCTTTTTTATTATGTTTCCAAGTGTTTGGAACTTTTACCATGCCAATTGCTTCTGCAACACCCTCACACGCAATTGAGCATAGGTTACAGCCTGTACAATGATCATGAAATAGCATATGTCTACCTTTGTAACCTGCAATACCTACACCTGTAGCTGGGTCAAATTGGTAGCCATCACCTACGAGTTTTAGTTTTTGTTCTGGATATCTTAGGGTAAAACGTTTTACTGCAAGATGTTTCACTCCAGAATTTAATGCTTTGATAATTCCAGTTGCTGTTCCCATTAGAATACACCCTCCGGTCCTAAAATTCCTGAATACAACAATCCTAATGCGATAAAGATGTTAACAAATGACAAGCCAATTAATTTGTACCAGCCTATGTGAAGTAACATATCAATCCTAATTCTTGGAAAAACACCACGTGGTAATAGTATAAAGAAGATTACAGCTATCGTTTTGAGAACAAACCAAACTACACCACTAATCAGAAGTTGGCCAGTTGTATACTGCAGCTCCCCCTGTTTTTGCAGAATCCATTCGTTTGGATCTGCATCAAATAGTGGTAAACCTGGAGTTGAAACGGTAAGGAAAGGATCACCAGTATAGCTTGAAATCTCTAAACCAGTTGTAATTATTTGTTCATCTAAAGGAGGCCAAAATACAGGACCAGTCCATCCACCTAAGAAGATTACTACAAACAGTGCAGCAAACGCGTATAATTTTACATATGAACCAAGTTGGACTAATCCATACATCATGCCTGAAAATTCTGTGAGCCATCCTGCAACAATTTCACTTTCAGCCTCAGGCAAATCAAACGGAATTCGTTCTAACTCAGCTAACATTGCAGTGAAAAATACAATTGCTCCAATTGGCATGAAAATAATCCATGGAAAATTATGCTGAGACTCGACAATCTCACTTAGATTCAGTGTACCTGTAAGAATTACAACACCAAGCAATGATAGAATTAAAGGAATTTCAAAAGATACCATTTGGTGAAGTGCTCTTATGCCTCCAATGAATGGATACTTGCTATTTGCAGACCATGCAGAAAGAACTGTAATTATTGGAAAGAACCCAATTACTGCAAAGACTGCAAGTAATCCTACATCCAAGTCCGCAACAACCCACCCACCTGGAGCAACTGGAATTAACGAAACAAATGCAGCTGCAGTTGCCACGAATAGAACTGGTGCTGCCCAGAAAATTGGTTTGTCAGCTTTTGCAGGTATGATAATCTCTTTTGAAATTAATTTTAAACCATCACCTGCGAGTTGTAGTATTCCTTCTATTTTTCCACAATAAAATGGACCAACTCTTAATTGTAATTTTGCAAGCATTTTTCTTTCTACAAAAATTGTACCTGCTGCAATTAATGCGGCAAAACCAAATCCTGGAAATGCTGCAATTCTAAACAAGTCACTATAAATCAATGATTTGACTAGAGGTAAAGCCATTGCTGGATTGAATAACCATGTAAATGCTAGAAATGCAGTAAGTAGTTCCCCTTCTATTACGGGTAGATCTCCATAAAATAATCCAATTTGTATTGCAGGGATTCCAATTAATGTAACTAAAATTATTGCCCAAAAGATATTATCAATTATTGATTTGAGAAAGTACGCTAAACGAAACTTTGGTGCAATAACTGACATTTATCTATCCGCCTCCACTGGCCAATAATTAAGACTCCAGTATACTGCTGGCATGTTACCTAACTTTTCACCTTTTAACAAATATGGCAGAGCAATTAGATTCCTAAATGAACCAGGACTTATCTTGACTCTGTATGGTTCAGGTTTTCCGTTAGAAATAATATGCATTCCTGCCGCGCCTCTTCCAGACTCAACTCTCCTATACACTTCATCGTTTCCAACACCTTTTGGATTTGGTTTTAGTTTTGTCCTGACAGAACCTGACTTTGGCATTTTTTCAAGTGCCTGTCTAATAATATTACAGCTTTCTAGCATATCAAGCCAAGGAATTTTTGAACGGGCATAGGAATCACCGTCCTTGAGGACGTTTGTGTGAACATCTAATTCTTCATAGACATCATATGGTTCCTTAACTCTTACATCATAATCAATTCCACTGGCGCGGAGAACAGAACCAGTTGTACCAAGTCTAATTGCATCTTGTGATGAAAGAACTCCTGTATCTTCTGTTCTTGCTTTAAGGATTGGATTGTCATAAAAAATATCTGCATATTCCTTTATTCGTTTTTCAAAATAGTTTACTTGTCTTAAACATACATCTTCAAAATTAGCTGGGATGTCATTTCGTACACCACCAGGAATAAAGTATGAATGTGTTACTCTAGCACCTGTCATTTTTTCTAAAAGATCAATCATAAGCTCTCTGTCCCCTGCAGGCCACATGAACATTGTTGAATGTCCAAGAAATATTCCATAAATTGCAAGCCAATATTGAGTGTAAACACATCTGTTCAATTCGGCTGCAATAACTCTGACATACTTGGCACGCTCTGGGACTTCTATGCCAACTAGATCTTCAACTCCTAAAACATACGGATAGAGAATATTACATGAATCGTGAATAACAGGGCGTTCTAAGTGAGGAATATTTAGTAGGTAGTTTCTAACTTCTGCCATCTTTTCCTCGCCACGATGTACGTAACCCGGATCAGGATCAGCATCAACTATGTAATCACCGTCGATTCTTACTATTATTCTCATATGTCCAGAGCCTGGATGCTGTGGACCAACGTTAAGTGTCATAATTCGGTCATCAACTTTTTCAAGTTGAAGTCCAGGTGGAAGTTCCTTTGTCTGATCAGTTGGTATTTGTTCGGTCATGTCTATCTACCCTTATTCTTAAAGTCCTTTCGAAGTGGTGGAAGATCTGCCCAATCTTCAGGAAGTAAAAGTCTACGATTATCTGGATGACCCTCAAAGTGAACACCAAGCATTTCAAAGCATTCTCTTTCATGAAATTCAACGCTATAGAAAACATCTCTTAAACTTGGTAGTTTGGTAGAATCATTTCCAGGATTAGGAACATCTTCTCTTGGAGCTCTTGTTGATAAAGCCAAAACTTGTTTCGAGTATCGGTTGTCAGTGTAAGAACCCAAGTGATAAACTACTTCAATTTCATTGTCTTCTGGAAAATCAACTCCAGATACAGATTCTGCGTGATCAAATGGTGTTTGATCTTTAATAAATTTTGCAACGTCAAGAATTTTTTCTTTTTTAACATTTATTCGTGTTCTATTTTCTTTAACGTAACCAACTTCTGCATCACCAGAAAATTGATTTACGATTCTATCAGTTAGTTCTTTTTCAAAAGCGGGAAGTGTTTCTTCTGGTTTTGGTGGTGCTGGTTTTTCAGCAGCTGGTTTTGGTGGTGCTGGTTTTTCAGCAGCTGGTTTTGGTGGTGCTGGTTTTTCTTTAGATGTATCACTCTTTGAATCAGTGGAACTCATTTTTGTTAACCTATCTAGCCTTCATCCTTTTGATTTTTTCTTGCAGTAACATGCATCCTTGTATCAAGGTTTCAGGTCTAGGAGGACAACCAGGAACATATACGTCGACAGGTAAAATTCCATCAATACCTGGTAGTACATTGTATGAATCAAAATACAATCCGCCAGTTATTGCACATGCACCCATTGCAATGACATATTTTGGATCTGGCATTTGGTCATAAACCAGTCTAAGTCTTGGTGCCATTTTTCTTGTGATAGTTCCTTGGACAACGACTAGATCACATTGACGAAGTGATCCAAAAGCTTCGATAATACCGAATCTTTCAACGTCGTATCGTGGACCAGAAGCTGCTCCAAACTCAACACTACAACATGCAGTTTCAATATGTACTGGCCATAATGACCACATTCTTCCCCAATCAATTGCCATTCCTAATGGTTTGTCAATTGCTTTGTAAAGAATGTCTCCAAGTTTTCCAACAAAGACATTTGCATTCTGTGGTGTAACAAGTTCTTTTAACAACTTTGTTCCTCTCCTTGTATGTTTGTTTGAGTAGTATTTAGAATTACCATATGTTTTTCCTCTTTGATTGATATAATGCGAATGCCATTGCGGCAAACATAATTCCTAAAAATGCAATAATTGGTAAAGTTGCTGTACGTGGCATATTCAAAATAGTACTTCCCCATGCATAGAGGAAAATTGCCATAACATCAAAAATTACAAACATCAAAACGTAAGCATAATACTGCATCATGAAATGTGTTCGACCTGCACCTGATGGGACTTGACCACATTCCATAGGAAGCCCTTTTACTGGGTTTGGTCTTTTCTTATTTTCTGGCGAGATCATCCTAGAAATGAGCAATGCTGGTGCTATTGCAACTATTGCAAAACCAAACATCAGTAACACATTACTGTAAGATGCTACACTTTCGCCAACCAAGTTAGCACGATTCCATACGTAGAAAATATAAAGGTATGTTGATTTTTTTCGATCAGATTTTTTCAAAGTAGCAATAATTGATATATGACAAAAATTGCGAATACTCATGGTACTGAATATTGGTGACAAAGCACCAGACTTTGAACTAGTAGATACTGAATTAAAATTTAGAAAACTTGATGAATTTGAAGGGAAAAAAGTAGTTATCTCATTTTTTGTGGCAGCCAGTTCTCCAGTATGTGAAGTTGAATTATGTACATTCAGGGATAGATGGAATGAAATATCAGAACTTGGTGCGCAGGTGATTGCAATTAGTAATGATGGTCCATTTGCAAACAAGGCATTTGCCGAAAAAAATAACTATAATTTTCCAGTCTTGGGTGACTATGAAAGTAAAACCATACGAGACTATGATGTGCTCTTACCAGATTTACTGCATGTAAAAAATTACAACGCTGCAAAACGTTCAGTGTTCATCTTAGATAGCGACCACAAAATAATTTGGAAGTGGATTGTTGATGACCCATTAAAGGAACCAAATTATGATGAAATTATTCAGGTTCTAAAATCAAACTAACTATTCAATTTCTGCTATAACGTCATTTTTGTTTACAGAATTTCCTTCTTTAATTTTTAAACTCTTAATCTTGCCATCTTTATGTGATTTAATTGAAACCTGCATCTTCATTGATTCAAGAACACAAATTATATCGTCCTGCTTAACATCACTACCTTCCTCAACGTTAATCGATACAACTTTACCGGGAATTTGGCTTCTCAAGTTTAATTGTGCATTTCCAGTCTCTGCACCGCCAGAATTCTTATAGACAATATCATCAAGATGTGTATGCATATTAATTGTAATTGATGTACCATCAAGTACAATTTTCATTTCAGCAGTTTGATTTTCAATATATCTTACACTATGAAATTGATTATCTAACACAAACTCCATTTTATTAGAATTAATATTTAGAATCTGAAGTTGATGCTCTTTATCTTGAATTTTAATTAGATATTCATCGTTTGAAATTTTCTTAATAACTTCTCCACTAAAGATCTCTTCAATATTTTCTACTTTAAAGTCCATTTCTATCTATCCATTAGTTTTCCAATTGGAATTTGTTCCATTTGATGATTGCACTTTACTGTGAAAAAATTCAGAATACATGATAGCTGCGGCAGTTGCAGGTAATTGTTTCTCCTTTATTTCGTTTTTAATATCTTCTTTTAGTCTATTTATCATATCATATCTTTTCAAAAAGTCAGTTGATAACTGACCATTTTTGTATTCATCTGTTTTCAAAATTGTTTTGTAAAGAGGAATTGATGTATCAACACCTTGAATGTAAAAGTCATTTAAGGCGTTAAGCATTCTTAATCTTGATTCCTCAAATGTTTGCCCCCATGTACAGAGTTTTGCCATCAAAGAATCATAGAATGGAGATACAGTACATCCGGGATACAAGTATGTATCACATCTAACATTTGGTCCTGAAGGAATTGTGACGTCTGGAACAGGTCCAGTTGATGGTGCAAAATCTAAGAAAGTATCTTCTGCGTTAATTCTACATTCAATAGCATATCCATTCATCTTAAGATCACTTTGTTTGAATGGTAATGGTTCGCCATTTGCAATATCTAGTTGAAGTTTAACAAAGTCTAATCCAGACACCATTTCAGAGATTGGGTGTTCTACCTGAAGTCTAGCATTAATTTCAATGAAGTAGAATTCGCCATTATCTGCTCTTAGAAATTCTGCAGTTCCTAAGTTAGTATAATCAACAGCTTCTGCTGCTTTGACAACTAATTCGCCTATTTCCTCTCTTTTGGCTTCATCGACTACAGGAGATGGTGTTTGTTCAATTAGTTTTTGATTTCGTCTTTGAATGGAGCATTCTCTCTCAAAGAGATGTACTGCGTTACCATGATTGTCTCTACACATTTGATATTCAATGTGTCTTGTTTTTTCTAGGAATTTTTCAACTATAATTGCAGATTTTCCTACTGCTGCAATTGACTCTGCTGTAACTGTTTCATATGCATCCCGTAATTCTTGATCAGTATTTACAATTCTAATTCCTCGTCCACCTCCACCATAAACAGACTTTAGCATTACAGGATAGCCAATATCATTTGCAATTTTTTCTGCATCATCAGCATCTTTCGTTAAATCTGGACTTCCAGGTACTGTTGGAACTTTTGCTTTGAGCATTGCTTCTTTACAACGCATCTTATCTCCGCAAAGATTCATTGAATCTGCAGAAGGTCCGATGAAGTTGATTTTGTTCTTTTCACATAATCGTGCAAAGTCATCATTTTCTGAAAGGAAACCATAACCAGGATGTACAGCATCGGTACCAGAAGATAACATGACATCAAGGATTTTTTCTTGGTTAAGATAGCTTTTTGCAGGGGCAGCCTCACCAATGTAGTATGATTCTGTAGCATTTTTTACATGAAGTGAGTTTCTATCTTCGTCAGAAAATACTGCAACAGTTTTAATTCCTAATGCCTTACATGTTTTAATTACACGTAGTGCAATTTCACCTCTATTAGCAATTAGTACTTTCTCAATCATTTTTTCTCACAAGTTGATGTTACCGTGTTTACGAGGCAATTGTTTGTCTCGCTTATTAGAGAGCATTTCTAAGGCTTTAATTAACATTGGGCGCGTTTCTGCAGGATCTATCACAGTATCAATAGTACCGTGTGATGCCGCAACGTATGGATTAGCAAATTTCTCAGTAAATTCGTCAACAAGTTGTTTTTTTAGGGCTTCAGGATCATCTGAATTTGCTAATTCTTTTCTATTCATAATTTTCACAGCACCTTCAGAGCCCAAAACTGCAATCTGTGCAGTTGGCCAAGCATAGTTAATATCTGTTCTCAGATTCTTGCTTCCCATTGCAATGTATGCACCACCATAAGCTTTACCAATTACAATTGTAATTTTTGGGACAGTAGCCTCACAATAAGAATATAGTAACTTACTACCATGTCGAATTATTCCATTGTGTTCCTGATTAGTACCTGGCATGTAACCCGGTGTATCAACTAAAGTTATAATTGGAATTCCGTAACTATCACAAAAACGTATGAATCTTGCAGCTTTGTTAGATGAATCAATATCAAGTGCACCTGCAAGATACATTGGTTGATTTGCAACAATTCCAACTGTTCTTCCATTCATTCTTCCAAAACCAACAACTACATTTTGTGCAAAGAGTTCATGTATCTCAAAGAAATTATTATTATCAAGAATTGATAAAATAATTGGCTTCATGTCATAAGGTTTTAAGGAGTCTTCAGGTTTCAGATTAATCAAATTATGATCTAATCTGTTTGGATCATCATCGCTTTTGATTCTTGGAGGTTCTTCGGTACTATTTTGTGGAATGTATGAAAGTAATGTCTTGATATAATCCATGCATTCATATTCATTTTTTGCAACAAAATGTGCTACACCACTTTTTGTACCATGAGTCATTGCACCACCTAATTCATCAAATGAAACTTCTTCGCCAAGAACCGTCTTAACAACATCAGGTCCTGTTACAAACATTGTTGCAGCCTTGTCAACCATTATTACAAAATCAGTCATTGCAGGAGAATACACCGCACCACCAGCTGATGGACCAATACTTGCAGTAATCTGTGGTACCACACCTGATGCCAATTCGTTGTGATAGAAAATGTCTGCAAATCCATCAAGGCTCAGAATTCCTTCTTGGATTCGTGCACCACCGGAATCTGCAATTCCAACTATAGGACAACCATTCCGTGTTGCATGATCCATTAATTTAGTAATTTTTTTTGCACCCATTTGACTTAGTGTACCGCCAAGAATTGTGAAATCATATGCAAATACATAGACCTGACGATTATGGATAGTTCCATATCCACCAACTACACCATCATTGTAAAACTTCTTTTTCTGCATATCATATTCATGATAATGATGAGTTGTTAATGCGTCAATTTCAACAAAACTGCCTTCATCAAGCAAAAGATTGATTCTTTCTCTTGCAGTTAATTTGCCCTTATCATGCTGAGCTTTGATTCTATCCTGACCACCACCTTGTGTGGCGGATTTCTTCTTTTCCAAAAATTCGTTAATTTTGTTAGAATGCATTCCCGCGAATTAAATTTAGTTCAATCATATATTAATTTAGGGAATGTTGAGTAGTGAAAATTTCTTTTTAACCGATTTTTGATACAGGTCAAAAGTGCCTCCTTTCTGCTCGCATTTTTTACAAATACATAATTGAGATACTGTAGAACGATCGCAGTCTTCCTGAAACTCACATGTAGGGCAACCAGCAGATCTGCCGCATATTATGCAATCAAGTTCGTCTATTTCAGCACATTTTTCATGTTTGACTCCTAATCCTTTAGACCACAAACCGATCTCATTTACTTTGATTTTTTCTTTACATACAATACATGTTCCATCAAATTTCATGGAAATTTTTATCCAGCTCATTCTAAAAGTTCAATCTCCTTTTCTATTAATTCGTCAAATGATTCATCAAGTTCTAAATCCAAAGAATCATTTTTCATACAAAATAATATGTATGGAAGATACAGTGTTGAAAATGTACTGGATGACACGTGCATTTTTTTTGCAAGTAATTTAGTAATTGATTTAATTTTTGAACCATCCCAGCGCAATCTATTGAGTAATGGCCATGATAGATTATACTGAGAGTATCTAACTCCGGAATTATTGGTGTATAATCCCAAAAGTATGGAATCTAGATAACGCAATAAACGCCACTGCTGTGTTTTCATAATTCTTCCATAAAGAATGTCTGCTTCTGAAATAATTGATAAGAACTTCTCCAGATCATTTGCTGATAACTTACTTGTTATCACACTTGAATAAAATGCGTTGATTTTTTCTCTGGGATCAATTCGCATCGAATACAAAATGGATCTTGCTTCATCAATAGATTTTGCTTTGTAAAATGCATTAATTCCCTCCTCAACATCTAATGCCTCAAACGATTTTTCAGTTGGCGGTTCAAATCCTGTAACTAAAGCCTGTGCAGAATTTATCATGGAACGAATGTCTCCATTTGAATCCGTAATCAATTTCATCAATCTTCCAGGACCAATTTTTGCATTTTCTTTTTGAAGAATTGTGTTCATATGTAAAAGTAAAAGCCTGGGGGAAAGTGGACGTAATTCAATTGTAGTAACAGATTTTTTTATTTTTTTCATCTTATCACTAGAATGATTATTTGCCGCAAGAATAATTGGAACTGTGGATTCTTTTAAAATATTGATTAATGCTTCGACACCACCATAATCAGATCTTCCATGAATGCCGTCAACCTCATCGATGAAGATCATAGGAAGTCCAAGAACTGATTGGTTTCCTAAAACAGGTTGTAAAATTTCATGAATGTTTTTTTTATTTCTAACATCACTTGCGTTTAGACTGATTAGATCATACCCAAAATGCTTAGCAGACAAATTAGCCATGGTTGTTTTTCCGATTCCCGGAGGACCGACTAAAAGCAACGGTTTTACGCCTTTTTTCCATTTTGCAAACCACTCAACAAATAATTTTCTTGCCTCTTCATTTCCTATTAAATCAAGTATGTGTTTAGGGCGATATTTTTCTGACCACATCATTTTGATCACTTTGGAAGGTTGGACGATAATTCAGACCAAATGTTTTCCTGCTGTAATTTCTTGTACCAGTAATCATTGTAATGCTCAACAGTAAGAAACAGGAACTCTAAAAATTTTGTATGTGAAAAGTTATCTGGTAAACTTTCGATGGCCTTTCTTGCTTCGCTAAGGTATGATTCGCTTTTCTTCATAGTCAGTTCAAGGCCTTCTTTTACATCATTTTTTGATAACGAGTAATACAAAGGCCATGATGGAATTTTTATTGCCTTGTCACGAATAGAGTCCTCTATTTCATTTCCACATCCCACAGATTCAGCAGCCTTTGCCATGCCGATATGAAAAATTTCTCCCAGTGGTTCACGTGACAATGCCATGTTTTGACCAGCTGTACCCATTACAGAGCGATATTTTTTGTAACTTTCGTCTAGCTCAGCCTCAGTAATTGATGTTGGTTTTTCTTTTAATTTAGTATCCAGATACTGACCAACTCTTGCATCCTTGAATCCATTTTCAAACTGTTTTAGCACTTCATCGCCACCCTTGGAAATTTTTTCTCGAGCAAGTATCAGAATGTAGGGATTCATCAGTTTGTAGTCATCAAGATAATCCAAGTCTTCGTCTTTGTCAACTATACGATCCATGGGCTCGCTAAGATCTATTGCTATTATATGACCGTCAACTATGTCTTCTCGTAGATTTGACTCGTTACTATCCTGAAAATAATTTGTTGATGCATCAAATAATGCATTAAAAACAGGAAAGGTCATTTTAACAAAATTAGAATTCAAAATTCTTAAGACTCTATCGTGTAGGGCATCAAAATTCCCTATTTTTGCCCGTATCGGTTCAATTTGAGACGCATCAAGAATTATTTCAGTGGAACCAACTTCATCTCCAAATTTTTGTTGTGTTGAATTTGGTGAAGAATCAGAGTTTATCTGTTCTAATAGATTTGTAGTAAATCTTTTTGCAAATTCTGGAAATTTAGTTTCAAATTCTTCTTTGTATTGATTAAACTGCTTGTAGCCCTTTGATTTGAATAAACCCTGTTTCATAATCTGTTTTCCAGGTTTTGTACTCATTAACGCACTTTTACTAAAAACAGATTCATCCTTGCCACTCATGTAAAAGATATTTCTAAATTGATATTTATGCGTTGAATGGTATTTCAACTTAAATTATGTCTGAATCTAATTTCTTCATGGAAATTAGTCAAATGCTAAGGGACGTATCAAAACTGGTTTTTGAAAATGTAAAAGATATGGCAGGAACGGAGAAAGCCGCAGGTGATTTTGGTAGAGGCGCTGGAGGAGACATATCAAGAAATATCGATATCACTGCTGAAAATACAGTTATCAATTATTTCAAAGAAAAAAAATTTGAATGTGTAATTTTAGGTGAGGAATGTGGGCGCGTAGAACTTTCACCAAACCCTAAAGGGTTTATCATAATGGATGCAATTGATGGATCTGCTAACGCAATAAGAGGTATTCCATTTTTTTGCTGTTCATTAGCATTTGCAACAGAGGATAAATTAAGTTCAATAACAGATGGTGCAATTACAAATCTATCTACTGGAGAAATTTTTTGGGCATCAAAAGGAAAAGGTGCATTTTTAGATGACAAGCCAATTTCAGTCCAAAAAGAGAAACCACTTTACAAGATAATAGGAATCAATACGTCTGGTGCATCGTCTGAACAACTAAAAAGGTTTGAATCTATTTTTCAAAATCATCATCACACTAGACATTTCGGTGCAAATGCATTGGAGATGGCAATGTTTGCTCAAGGTTTGATTGACATTTACATTGATTTTAGAGGAAAAATTAGAATTCAGGACATGGCTGCAGGTTATCTTTTAGTTAAGGAAGCTGGAGGTCTTATGCTTGATGAGAATTTACAGCCATTAGAATCTGACTTGAGTTATGAAACAAGAATATCATTTGTTGCAGCACCAAATAATGAAATTCTAGATGAAGTTATACCAAAATAAAATAATGGCGCCCTCGGCGGGATTTGAACCCGCGTCTCAGCCGTGACAGGGCCGAATTCTGGACCGGGCTATACTACAAGGGCATTACAGTTGAGGAACAAAATGCTAGTTTTAAAGTTTCCACATTGTTTTCAAATTTTGTAAAAGACTAAATTATACGCATCAGAAAAAACGCAGGGGTCTATAGCGCAGCCAGGTAGCGCACCGGACTTTTAATCCGGTTGTCGTGGGTTCGAATCCCACTAGACCCGCATTACTTTATCATGGTTTTGACTTTTTTCGACAATAGATCTAATGATTTTTTCACTTCAGAATTTTGTTTTTTTATTATTTTTCTGTATGACAAAACGCTCTTTATTCTATTAGATAACATTCTTGTTTGCTCAGAAATTCCAGAAGATCCTTTTGATTTTCTATTTTTCAATGAAGAAGAGATTGTTGTTTTTTGAATAATTTCAAATAATTTTTTAGATTTAATTTCCTTGATTGAAAGAGTATCAATATCTGAAATGTCCAATTCAGGTAATAATTTTTTGGAATTATGTGCATACTGCACAAGATTTCCAACAATGCCATGAGCTGCTCGAAATGGAATTTTTTCTAATACAAGATTCTCTGCAAGATCAAGTGCAATGAGAAAACCATTCTCTGTAACATTTTTCATTTTTTCCTCGTTAATAGTTACCTCAGAAAGCATTGATTTTATTACAATTAATGCAGTGATTGTGATTTTTGACGTAGACCATATTGCAGATTTAATTTGTTGCAAATCTCTACTATAACCAGACGATAATCCCTTAGTTGTAGACAAGATTGCTGTTAGATAACCAATAACTTGCGATGTCTTTCCACGAGTGAGTTCCAGTATGTCAGGATTTTTCTTTTGTGGCATAACGCTTGATGGGGAGGAGAAATTGTCTGATAGTTCAATAAATGAAAATTCTGACGATGACCAGATTATGAAATCTTCGGATAATTTACTAAGATTTGTCATCATTATTGCAGCATCAGAAACAAATTCTGCAACAAAATCTCTTGTGGACGTTGCATCAATTGAGTTTTCAATAAGACTTGTAAATCCAAGCATCTTTGCTGTACTGTTTCTATCTATTGGTAAACTTGTACCTCCTATTGGCCCTGCACCCAACGGACTTTGATTAACTCTTGAATAGAGTGAAATAAATCTATCAAGATCTCTGAATAACGAATCTGCATATGATAAAAGATAATGTGAAAATACACCAACCTGAGCTTGTTGTAGATGTGTATAGAGTGGAACAACAGTTTTGTGATGTTGTTTTGCTAAATGCAGTAACTCACTAATTGTTTCAATTAAACACTGAGTTAGAATGTTAATGTCATCACGAATCTTCATTCTAATGTCCAATGCAACTTGATCATTTCTTGATCTTGCAGTATGCATTTTTCCACCGCTATCAATTCCGGTTTTTTTGATAACTAATGATTCAATTAATTCATGAATGTCTTCAGGCTCAAAATCTGGTTGTGAGATTTTTCCATTTTTCAGATCTTCTAATGCTGAAAGAATTTTTTTTAATTCTGTCTTTGTCAGGAGTTTCTTTTCATACAACATGATTGTATGAGCTTGACTGCCTATGATATCATAAAATGCGATATCAGAATCGTCAGACATTGATGAGACATAGTTTAATGTAATTTCATCAAGATTTTTTCCTAATCTTGAACGATACATAATTTATATTCAGAATGGCTATATATAGCAACAGCGGATTTACGACAATGTCTCAAGATGTAAAACAACTAAGAGTGAAAATTTTTGATGAACTATCCAAGATTGTCGATCCTGAAATCAACACAACCATCACTGAATTAGAATTAATAGACGAAGTTGATATATCAGAAGAATCTGTAAAGGTCGATTTGCATCTGACAAGTCCATTCTGCCCAGCAGTGTTTGGCTTTAAGATCTGCCAAGACATTCATGACAACCTGTTAAGCATAGATGGTATAGATGATGTAAAAGTGAATGTTTCAAATCATTTTATGGCTGAACAGATTAATAATCAAGTAAATAATAGTCCAAATCCACACAAAAAAGAATCAGCAGCAGACCTTAATGCACCAGAACCAGAACCAACATCGGAAAAAGACTAGTCACGTAATCCTAAAAGATAGCTTCTAAGTAATTGAATTCCCATGGCTGGATCTACCCCTTTTGGACAGACTTGGCTACAAGAACCGGCAAAGTGGCATCTCCAAATTCCGTGACTATCATCAATAATCTTTAATCTGTTATCTTTGCCCTTGTCTCTTGTGTCAGCAATGTATCTATAAGCCTGAGCCAGTGCTTGTGGACCGACAAATGATGTATCCATAGCCATTGTAGGACATGCTGAATTGCAAAGACCGCATTTGATACAACTTGAAAATTGTATGTACTTATCAACGTCTTCAGGAGTCTGTAGAATCTCCTTAACTCCAGTGTCAGGTTTTATTTCAGAATCCTCACGTACTACATATGGCATTATTTTTTTATGATTGTTAAACATGCGCGTGAAATTAACTGCCAAGTCTCTAACTATTGGAAAATTATCCATGGGCTCAACAGTAATAGTGTCTGTATTCAATTCAACAACTTTTGTAAAACATGCTAATGCAGGTTTGCCATTAATTTTCATGCCGCATGAACCACATGATGCTTGTCTACAAGAATATCTTACAGCAACTGAATGATCTAAATGGGATTTAACATTAAGTATTGCATCTAAGACTGTTGTGTATTTTTCTACTGGTATTACAAATTCATCAAATCTTTCTTCTGAATTAACTTCTGGGTTACTTCTGCTTATTCTTAGTTTAACTGATTTAGTAGGGGATAAAACAGTTTGAGATTTTTCCTGTGAAATTTCTTGGTTAAGTTCTGACATTAGACCATCCCCATACTCGTCATAATTATAGTTCGCGAACCATATGCAATCAAAATTGCCATTGATGCGATGCAACCATAAGTTACTGCCTTTTCATAAGTAGGACCCTGCCTCATCTCTAGAAGAATTACACGCAAGCCATTGAATCCATGTACCGAAATTAAAATCAGTAGTAATTCAAGCATAATTGCATAACCAATCATCTGATAATTTGCTATTACATTTTCATATTGTAATGACTCGTGAAAGTCTTGTGTCATACGCATTAAAATATGAATAACTGTTAGAAATACAGCTCCTAGTGCTGTTCCGTAATGAATTTTCATTACAATACTTTCTCTCAAAATCATCATCCAAACATCACCGCCATTCCATACCACATTGCTAATGCTGCAACACCAATTGTTGCATATATGCAAGCCTTACCCTTCATGTTAAGTGATTTTGGTTTGTAAGGGTAGTCAGGTCTTCCTGGTTTACCCAAACCATATCCCATTTGTCCTAGCATTAACCTAATTCCATTTCCTGTATGATAAACACACATTCCAATAACTATTGCAAGAAAGATATGACCTTCAGTTGTCTGAGTCATTTCTAATGATGCATCCCAGACAGCTTTCCCATCAAGAATATGACTTGTCTCATAAATGTGACCGATAAAATATGCTAGTAATCCTAACCCCGTAATCCGCATTAAAATCCAAGCAAATCTTTCAATGCCGAATTTTCCATATTTGGCAGGGTTTATCCAACCTTTTATGCCCTCTTTAGCTTTGTTTTCTTTTTCCATTAATACTTCCTCTCCACAGGTTTGTATTTAGTGATGGTTACTGGATGCTTCTTCATAATTGGTTCGTTTGGATCATAATATGCGAGCGTATGATGTAGAAAGTTTGCATCATCCCTAGTTGGATAGTCAGTTCTGGCATGACCTCCACGCGATTCTTTTCTGTTAATTGCACCAATCAACAATACTTCAGCTACCCTAATCATAGAGTCAATTTCCATCACATTTGAGAAATTTGTATTATATTCTTTAGCTTTATCATCAACATGTTTCCAAGTTTTAGTCTTGAGTTCTCTGATTTTTTTCAAACCACTGATAAGATCAGCCTCATTTCTGAAAACATATGCTTTGTCATTTAGCGTATCACTGATTTCTTGTTTCACTTCATATGGATTAACTTCGCCACTACCACGAAATATACCATCATAGATTCTTTTTTCTTCTGCAACTACAAGATGGCCAGGAAACTGTGATTCATTATACTCTTTTTCAATATAATCCGCTGCAATTGAACCTGTAATTTTTCCCCATACAATACATTCTGATGTTGAATTTGCACCCAATCTATTTGCCCCATGAACACTGTTACATGCAGCCTCACCGGCAGCCCAAACTCCTTGTAATTCAGCTGCGCCATCGATGTTGGTATGTATTCCTCCCATCATGTAATGACAAACAGGTCGTACATCAATAGGTTCCTCTGCAGGATCAATATTTGAAAACTTGATTGATATTTCTCGAATTCCACCAAGTTTTGCCTTAATTTTTTCATCACCAAGATGTCTTAAATCAAGCTTCATGCATTGAACTCCAGTGTCATGATTGAATCCTCTACCTTCACTCATTTCTGTCATCATTGCCCTTGAAACAATATCACGTGGAGCTAACTCCATTTTGCCTGCCGCATAGTTTTTCATGAATCGTTCGCCATCTTTGTTTAATAGATAACCTCCTTCACCTCTAGCACCTTCGGTGATCAGTATACCTGATGGTAAAACACCAGTAGGATGGAATTGTACAAATTCCATATCTTTAAGGGCCATACCTGCACGATAAGCCATATCCAAACCATCAGGTGTTGATGACAATGCATATGTGGAATAACTGTAAATTCTACCAGCACCACCAGTGGCAATGATCAATGCTTTTCCTTTAATTGTATAAAATGATCCAGATGATAATTCTATGGCAGTGACACCACAAAATTGTTTTCCATCATGAATAATTGCTGTGATAAACCATTCGTTCAGAAATTCTATGTTATCAAATTTCTGGCATGTATCATAAAGAGTTTGCATTTCAAAAAAACCAACTTTATCAATTGCATATGTTGCTCTAGCAAAACTATATCCACCAAAATTTCGTTGATCAATTTTTCCATTTTCTTTCCTAGACCATGGCATTCCCCAATGTTCTAACTGGTATATTTCATTTGGCATCATTTGGCAAAGTCTTTCTGCAACATCCTGATCAGCTAGAAAATCACTTCCTTTCACAGTATCATAAATATGAGATTCAATCGTGTCACCTTCTTCTTCTTGAATTACTGCAGCGGTCCCACCTTCAGCTGATACAGAATGTGAACGCATTACTTGGGTTTTAGCTACTACACCGATTCGTATCTTTGAATTTTTCTGTGCAGCTTCAATTGCTGCTCTTAGACCTGCTAATCCAGAACCTGCAATTATTAGATCATATTCAATTGAATCAGTCATTCTAATATTTTATCTTCAAATGGGTTACTTATGTATCATAATGCGTTTTTAATCGATCGAATGATTAATATATATCGCTAGTGATATCACTAGCGATGATATCCGACTGGTTTCAAAGGGTAGGAAGTTCTATTCCACGAGGTTTTTCAAGATATTATATTCTAGAGCTACTAGAGAAAAAACCTCATACAGGAAAAGAGATTATTAATAATGCTGTAAAGGAGAGCGGCGGTAGATGGAACCCATCTCCTGGTTTGATTTATCCATTGTTAGGAAGATTATTGGATGAAAAATTGATAGAAGAAACAAAAGATGGAAAATACAAAGTCTCTAAACTAGGCAAATCAACACTAGAAGACATTGATGCATTCAATAACGTTGTAAAAAAACAACTCGATGTAATATTTCGAGTAGGCAATTTAGGAAGATTTGTAGCCATGGATGTGTTAGAACGAGTTACAATTCTTGGAAATTTATTAAGTTCTAACGTTGAAAAAATGACAAATCAAGAAACAGAAAAATACAAGAAATTTCTTGAATCTGAATTAAAAAAAATCAATGAGATGGTGAACAAAAAAGGTAAAAACGCCAAGTAAATTAATTGATAAATAAAACATCAAGAACTAGAATTCATGAAAAATCTTAGAAAACTGATTAATAGTAAAACATCTCCTTTAGTCATTCCTGGGGTATATGATGCAATATCAGCAAAAATTGCACAGAAAATAGGCTTCGATGCAATGTTTCAGACTGGGTATGGAACATCAGCATCATTACTAGGAATGCCAGATTATGGATTCATAGGAGCTACTGAAACATTAGATAATGCAAGAAGGATCTCAAATGCAATTTCAGTTCCATTGATTGTAGATGTTGATACAGGATACGGAAATGCATTAACTGTAAGAAAGTTAGTCCAAGAATTGCAAAATGCTGGTGTGTCTGGAATATTTCTTGAAGATCAAAAATGGCCAAAGAGATGCGGACACATGAAAGGAAAAGACGTAATTCCAAAAGAAGAATATGCCGAAAAACTTGGTTCAGCAATAGATGCAAAAATTAACAAAGATTTCATTATAGTTGCACGAACTGATGCTAGAGCAACTGAAGGCTTGGATAAAGCAATAGAACGTGGCTTATATTACAAAAAAATCGGTGCTGATGTAATTTTTGTAGAGGCGCCAAAATCACTTGATGAAATGAAAAAGATTGGAAAGGAAATCAGAGCCCCACTCGTTGCAAATATGATTGAGGGAGGTGCAACACCAATTGTAGAAGCAGCACAACTTCATAAAATGGGATTCAAAATTGTATTATATCCACTATCAATCTTGTATGCAAATACATTTGCGACAGTAAAAATACTCCAAGAATTAAAAAATAAAGGGACCACAAAAAAATTAAAAGAAAAACTGGTAAAATTTGATCAATTCAACGACATTGTCGAGTTATCAAAATATAGAAAATTAGAAAACAAGTATGCTAAATGAAAAATAAAAAGAAAACTAGTAGAGAGTAATCATTGATTTCTCTTTACTTCGATTTCAATTGTTGAAACATTTCTTGTCCTTCCGTCCTGTGACTCTAAACTTTCAGAGCCAATGCGAATCTCACCAATTTTGTATCCTGCATTTTCGGTCTTTCTAGAAATTATTTGTGCAACATCTACAGCACGACCAATTGTCATTCCTCGAGCTTTGATGTTAACTGATGGTAATGTTGCCAATTGGATTAACGTAGAAGTTACGTATGCCATTATTGGTTTCTTACCGATGTATACTGTGTCTCTTGTTTCTGTTGACATAAAGCATAATCGTTTTTGTATAATTTAAATCTAAAAGATTTTATTTGATTTCAAGTAATTATTCAAGCATTTATTCCTGTATAGATATCAAAAACTATGCCTTACACAGCAAAAGAAATCACTGATATTCTCAATAATGATAATAAGGATAAGAAAATCTCTTTGTTGTCAAATCTAACAGAAGCCACAAATTCTAAGATAATTATGCAGATTATCTCTGCACTAGATGATAATGAAATTCGCGTTAGAGGGGAAGCATTCAGTTCATTATTTCTAAATGATAGTGATATATCAGAGATTTTGATTTCTAGCCTAACAGACAATTCAAAAAACATTAGAGGTTTCTCTGCTTTGATTTTGGCTAATCGAGGTGATACTAATTCAATAGACGCTCTAATTGATTTAACAAAAGATACAAGTGGTATGGTTAGAGCGTGTGCTTTTGGAGCATTAGGACATCTTAGGATGAAACAAGCCAAAAAAGAAATCCATGCTGGGATTTTTGATGATAATATAGAAGTTAAAAAAAGCGCAGCATTTGCATTGTATTTGATTGAAGAAAAATTATCCGAGTTGGAAAGAAAAGAATTAGAAAATCAAAGTGATGATGACTTTAATAAAATATTAAAATGGTGGACCGGAAGGGATTTGAACCCTTGACCTCACGCATGCCATGCGCGCATCCTACCAGGCTGAACGACCGGCCCATTTCAGACGTTTGGAATGAAACAGATTTTGTAAATGTTAACCGACATTTAACTGAATTTATAAAATTTGGATTAGGTAGGACTCATTATGGCGATATTTATTAACCGGTTAGTTCCGTTGTAACGAGTATGGCAGTGGACAAGAAAGGAAAAATTACGTATGTTGAATTATTAAAAGAGGATCTAAGCATTTTCAGAGTTGTTCCAGATGATGGAGTTATTCCGGATTATCAAACAGGTCAATTTCTAACACTTGGAATGCCAATACCAAGCGAAGAAAACAAAATAGTCCGTAGAGCATATTCACTAGCATCACATCCTGAAAATAAAAAATACTATGAATTTGTAATTAGATGGGTACGAAAGCCACTTCCAGGTCGTGTTACAACTGCATTGTTTAATGCAGGTGTAGGTGATGAGGTATCTTTTATTCCACCAACTGGAAATGCTTTGTTAATTAATGACAAACTTCCAAACGGTGAAGCAGACAATAGAAGAATTGTTTGTCTAGGAGGTGGAACAGGACTTGCACCATTCGTGGCATTTGCTAAACACCTTCATGATGTAGGTGATAAAAGAGAACTTGTCGTACTACATGGTTCTAGTTATGTTGACGAATTGAGCTACAAGAATTTCTTAACTGATTTAGAAACAGAAAGCGAAGAAAGAGGTAGAGATAGATGGAACTTTAGATATGCAGCAGCAATAAGCAGACCACAAGAGTGGTTTAATAGATCTTGGAAGGGTCAAACTGGGAGGGTAGAGACATTTTTGAGACCAAAGAGTAGTGGTATGTCACCTCTTGAAGAAATGGTCGGTGAGAAGATTACCCCTGAAAATACAATTTTCTATGTTTGTGGCTGGCAAGGGACAGTTGATGGCTGTATGGACTTTTTAAAGCCTGCTGGATTCAGAATAGAAAAAGACAAGGATGAAAATGGAAACTTTTCTGTAAAGTTTGAGTCATATGGATAGTCACAGATAAAAAAAAATAAAACTCTAATAGTTATTGTCAAGCATAAATTTCTGTAGTGTCTCTTTAGAATACTCAATTCCGTGCTCTTCTTCCGAGTGCTTTCCAAATGCTGCAGATACTTCTTCTTCTGTGCCCTCAGTAACAAAATCACAGTCATATCCGTAATCTCTACATACAAATTTTGCCATATTTTTCTAAGGTCTTAGAACAAGATATATAGCTTTGTCAAAATATTTTAAAAATTTTATTTCAAATTTTAACTATTGAAAAATTTCCAATTCCATAAATCTGTGCTGTAGATCCTCTTTCACATATTCGATTCCGTGCTCTTCTTCGCTGTGTTTATTGTATTCTTCAACAGCATCATCAATTTCTGCAGTTATCATAAAATCACAGTCATGACCATAATCATGACATGTGACTCTAACCATATTTTTGCAAAATTTATACGATATATTAAGTTAGGAAATTATTTTGATTCTTGTTCTGCTGTACTTGTTTGAACCTTTGTTGGAACAGAGATTATACTTTCGGCTACAGATTTTGTTAATTCCTCAATAATCTGAATTCTTTTCTTATCCTTCAAGCCCAATTTTGCCAATGCCTTCTGTAATTCCCTTTCACGAATAGAGTCAACACTTGCGGCAACATCTTTAACAGTTTGTTGCGGTGCAAGATTTTTCATTGCAGCTTCTAAAATTGGTACTTCTTTTTCGATCAAACCTTCTGCCGTAGAGACTTTTTTGTTTAATGCCTCCATTAGTTTTTCATCATCCATCTCAGTAATTTGATCTCTGAAAAGCAATTTGATTCCAGGCACCTGAGTGACAGTTTCCTCAATTGCCCTAGGATCTGAAATATCTAAAAGAAGCATCCCTTTTTTGAAATTGTTCATTACCCGCTTAATCTTCTCATATGTAATAATGAAGTAATCAGCAGTAGTTGCAACTATAATTATTGAATACTTGTCAAATCCGGCTAAAACCTCTAAAAAGTCTACAGGATTACCACCCAAGATTTTTGAGAAATTAGTTGCGCGTTCGATTTGTTGACTAGTAATATCAAAGGCATATCCTTTTTTGTCCATTGTCTTTGCCACCATTCCAGCAATCTCCCCTGTACCAATCAATAGAACTTTTTTCTTACCGTCTATGCCAGCATTTTCTTCTGCCATTTTAACTGCAACATCACCCATTGAAAGTGCATTCTCACCTACTTTGGAAGAATTTCTGATTGTAGTTGCAATTCTAATTGCACTGTCAAATAATTTATTCAATATTGTACCAGAGTGTTTTGTTTCTCTTGCAGTATGACTTGACTCTTTAATCTCGTTTAGAACTTCTTCTTTTCCAACTACAATTGAATCCAAGCCAGTTGCTAATCTAAGTAAGTGATGATAAACATCTGTGTTAACATATACTTCAAATGTTTGATCAAAGTGTTCAATATCCCACTGTTCTAACTCTGAGTTGGCAATCCAAGTTTCTTGTATCTTATTTATGACAAGATTTTGTCCATCAATTCTTCGTCCATCTGGAATATCACCTTTTGGTCTATTCATAACAATATATGCTTCAACTCTACTTGCAGTTTGAATAATTACACATTCAGAAACATCATTAATTTTCATAAATGCTTCACGTGCAACATTAACATCTTTGAATGCAAAGTGAGCTAATTTATGCAATGGAATATTTTTGAAAGTTATTCTTGCATTTATGAGAACAAATTTTTTTTCTACCATTTTAACACCAAGTTAGTCTCTTAGTTTTTCCCTTCCACCTTTTGCTGTTCGAAATACATTCATTCCAAAATTAAAATTATTAATTAGATTTTCCATGTATTGTAGATCCTTTTCTGCTCTTTCTATATCAGCAGGAATTGCGTCAGGATCATTTTTTAATCGTTCGAGTTTTTGTTCTGTCTCTTCTGTAAGATCATCTATGCCAGTCTCATAATTTGATGAACCAAAAAACTCTGGACTGAGAATATGTTTTGGTTCGTATTTTGGAGTTTGATCTGTTGGGATTAGGACTTTTCTTGAAATCTCCTCTGCTTCATTTTGCGTAAGAACAGGTCTGGGTGGAGTAAGTGTTTGTTGATTATAGAAAAATTCTGGCTCTCCCATCTCTCGTCTAAATATGCGCTCTCTTTTTCGTTTATCAGTAAAAGATTCACCAGCCTCAGATTTTACAACTGATGCCTTCGCTTTTTCATATTCTGCAGCCCATGCTGCTTCTGATGCCTTCCTTGCTTCTTCTAACTTAGTTTGTGATTGTGCATATGCAGCTTCTGCAATTGCTATTGCCTCAGATGCTGTAACTGACTGTTTCGATGTTTCAACTGCATCAGAAATTGATTCTGGCTTTGCTTTACTTTTAGGTCCAGATGCTTTTTCTTTTGCTTGATCTAATTCTGCCTTTGCTCTGGCAGCCTCTGCCTCAGCTTCAGAAACAGATGTTGGCTCATCAGGTTTTTTTTCTTTCTCATCCTCAGGCATTAATTTAACCTAAAACAGCTCAAATTTTAAGATTTAGCAATAAAATAACTTGCAAAAAACTATCAAGCATTGAAATACTACAAAAAAAATATTCTACGTATGCCTACAGGGATTTATCTTGCACATTTGAACCCTGTAACTAATGCGCATGTAGAAATAATCAATGACTTGTTAATGGAAAAAGATCAAATTGTAGTAATGCCTGTTAGATTTTTGAAACAAGATCAGGAGATCAATAGCAAAAGTTTTCCATTTAGTTATGACATACGAAAAAAAATGTTAGAAGCAGTGTTTGGAGACAGTATTACAATTTCATCAAATTATACATTTTTTGCTCCATTCAAAAAATACTTTCCACCACTTATTGCGCCAAAATCATGGGAACTGCGAAAACATATTCTGAATGGAATTGGCGATGATTACTATACATACACTGGTGACAAAGCTGAAGGGATAATGCTGAAACTATACAGATTAAAACCAAAAGTTGGTACTAGAAGAGAAATTTCTGCAACATCAGTCAAGGCCGATATGTATGAAGCAGTAAGTTCAAAAAAGTCTGAATGGGAAAAAAATATACCTGAGCAAGTTGCAGAAATAATTAAGGAAAACTGGAGTATTGTTGAAAATTTTGCTTCATCTGAAGATAAAACTATGAGAATTGCTGGAATGAAATTCCCAAGAGAGGGATATAATTCAAAATAGATTAATTATAGAAATTATTTGAAAGTCTAATGGTAAATATTTCAAAGTACATTTGGTTTGATGGAAAATTACTGACACATGACAAAGCCAAAGTACCTGTTACAAGCCACGCAATTCATTATGGTACATCGATTTTTGAAGGAATCAGAGCCTATTGGAATACTGGAAATTTATTTATTTTTAGACTAGATGATCACATAAAGCGATTCAGAAATTCTGGTAAATATTATAATATATCATTGAGATTTTCAGATAAAGAAATTAAAAAAGCAATAATTGATCTTTGCCGTAAAAATAAGATAAAAAAATCATGCTACATTAGACCATTCTATTTTGTGGGTAAATACGGAATCAATCTCCATGTAACAAAAAAGGCTCCTACACATGTTGCCATTTTTTCTTTTCCATTTGGTGATTTATTTAACAAGAATGGAATTACTGCATGCATTTCTGTTTGGAGGAAGTTCAGTGATGAATCAACACCAACACAAGCAAAAATGGGTGGGAATTATCTTAATTCAATTCTGGCCACACAGGACGCAAAGAAACGTGGGTATGACGAAGCAATTCTTTTAGATAAAAATGGAAATGTTAGTGAGGCGCCTGGCGAAAATATATTCATCATTAAAAAAAATACATTGATTACTCCACCATTAAGCTCATCTGCATTGGACGGAATAACAAGAAAATCAATTTTGAAATTTAGCAAAGATCTGAATCTAAAAACAAAAGTAAAAAATATCTCAGTAAAAGAATTAAAATCAGCAGATGAGGTTTTCCTCTCAGGAACAGCTGCAGAAGTCACCCCAGTGATCAAACTAGAAAAAATGAAAATTGGTACAGGAAAAATTGGTCCTGTAACACAAGTAGTCATGGAAAAATACTCTGATATAGTTATGAATAGCAACAAAATGTATTCAAAATGGATAACTCCGGTATATTAGAATGGATTCAAACATAACTCTAGCACAAATTAAAGAATTCTTAGATTCAGAAAAAAATGGTAAGCTCATTCGTATCGAATTTTCTAATGAAGGCAGCGTAGATTCTACCAGTGTTGATTCGAACATATTTCTTGAATCATCAATTAACGATATAGAAACTGCAATATGGTTACTTGATGAAACACCACAACTAGTTTTTGCAATTTCAGGCAAGATTAATAATGAATTTGATGACTTTGCAACAATATTACTTGGCTTTAAAGACAACAAAACTGTAATTATTTCGTCTAACTGGGCTACACTCAATCATAAAAGGAGTTGCAACGTAGTGTCAACAAATGGAAAAATTTCTTTGGATTTGACAAAAGACAATACAGTTGTGAAAAATGGAAGTGGTGATAACGCTAGAAAGATAGCTGAAGCATCTTTTTTATCTAGTCAGAAAGGGATACCAATTTATCTAGAGTTAAAATGAACAAAAAAATGCTTGATATCTTGGCGTGTCCAATGTGCAAACACCATCCATTAGAAAGCTTTGAACTAGATTTAAAAAATGAGATTATAGAAGAGGGTGCATTGTTTTGTGTATCATGTTCAAGGTTTTATCCAATAATTGACGAGATACCAATAATGTTACCTGATGAACTACGTAACAAAAAACAAGATCTTGAATTTTTGAAAAAGAACAAAGATTCACTGCCTGAAAAAATTACTGCCCATGGGGTACCATGGCATCTTTAATCTAGCGCCTTCTTGCTATTATGACAATTTGTAGTGCCAATATTATTGCAATCGATGCAACTATTGGAAAAAGTAGTGAGTTTAGTTGTGACGAACCTTCTTCCATGTTTGCTACAGATTTACTTATTGTTGAGACGCTTTGATCAATATTGCCACTTGCGTTTTCCAAAGTTGATCCAAATCCAGATGTTTCAGATTTTAGTTTTTTTAGCTCATCTGAAGTTTCAATTAGAGATTGGTTTAATGCCACTACCTGTCTTGAAATACCGGAAATATCTTCCATTAAGACATTAGTTGCTGCAGAACCGTGTGAGATGTATCCTTCATCAAATGTTACCATGTGAAAAACATGTGTGCCCTCAAGTGCAGGAAGATAGTCTACATAATACAATCCCTGATGCAGCATTTCAAGAGAATTTTCTAAACTTTGAACTTGACCATTTGGCAAATGAACATGTGATGTGCCAAGAATTTCGTCAGGTTCATTGCCTATTAGCAAGCCATCACTTGATGTCTGCACATAAACTCTAAACACATTGTTAATTGCACCTGTTTCTGGGGCAAACACAATTGTGTTAACGTTTCGTATAACTGGAACATTAACCAATGATGATGTTTCTGTGAACTTTAGATTTAGCTCATCTGAGACAGCGCCACTTTCTGCAATTATTTCAAGAATGTATGTTCCGTAAGGTGTGTTGTCAGATACACTAGGCCAATTCATTACAAAGTAATGAAATGAACCATCATTCTTTGTTACAATCTGCTCAAAATGAATAATGTTGTCATTTGGCGAAGAGAGCCTTATTAGAACTGGTGAATCTGCAATTGAATTACCATACACAAATAATGGTTCACCAGGTGCAAACACTTGTCTGTTTGTAAAAGAATCTAGTCTATTTTCACTATCTAATGCAAAACCACTTCCCAAAGTTGGAAGTAATATCAAACAAGAAGCAAATAGTATGATTATTTTCATTTTTCTAATTTGTTTCCATAATTCCTAGCTATTACTTGTGATAATCAAAAATTGTTTACAATATCCATTAGGTTGGATTCAAAAAAAAAGAAAAGGGGGATAGTTTAATGTCTATACTACGTCGATACTCACTGATACTGTGTCAGATAGTGCAGATGGATTGTCTACGCTCTCCCATACAAAGACAGTTGCCTCGTATGATCCTGCGTCAGAAGGTATCCATGACAATGCTGGACTGAATGATTGTCCTGCAGCCAAAGAGCCTGTAATCCATGCTAATGAAACGGTTACACCGTTACCATCTTGAACTTGTACCAAATATGCAAATGATTGGTCAGCGTCAGTACCATTTACCAAGTCGGCTTCAATCTGTACTTGTTGATCAACGGCTACCTCAGCTAGTGAGTTACCGAATGC
>JAKUOP010000009.1 GCA_022450565.1 Candidatus Nitrosopelagicus sp.
GTTTAGACCGTCGTGAGACAGGTCGGTCTCTGCCTGATGGAAGCGTCGCTGTGTGAGGGGAAGTTGCTCATAGTACGAGAGGAACAGAGCAGCGTGGCCACTGGTCTACCGGTTGTCCGACAGGGCAGGCCGGGCAGCTAAGCCATTTAGGTTAAGTGCTGAAAGCATCTAAGCACGAAGCCTATCCTGAGACATCACAGCGTTACATTAGTTGAAGGTTCGCAGAAGAAGACTGCGTTGATAGAATGGACGTGTAGATCACAAGCTTCGGCGAGTGGTGAGCGTGCCATTACTAATAGACCAAAACATCGGTACGGCCACAAACATAGAGACTATGCATGACAAATCATTTTTAATTCACTTAGTGGACACTATACACGACTATTCTCCATTCTTATAATGTAGAATAATATATTTCAATTTCTAAGCATTAGCTGTAACTAATAATTTTTACATATTATTAGGTAAAACTAAGTAAAAATTATAAAAAAACTTAGGAAAACCTAAAAAAAATAAGCTTTAAAATGTAATAATTACAATACAGTGCATGACAACAAAAGAAACAGAAAAACAATCCACATGGAACAGGTTTTGGTCCTGGTATGAAAGGCATGTAACAGAGTCATTGATTTTGACTGCCTTCATAATCTACATACAGATTCCTCATATGATTTGGAATGCTGATTTGTATTTGGAAACGGGAATGGTTAGCAGAGTACATCCTGTATTAGATTTTTTCATGTACGGTGTTGATTTAATTGAGATATTTCCAATGATCAATATTGGATTTTTAATCTATTGCACAGTACGTAAAAAACGAAAACAGTCAATAAAGATTAAAACAAAAAAATAGATTAAATAAATTTTATTGAGCCATATCCAACAACTGATTTTTTGTTTCCAACAATATCACCACTAGTTGCATATGCCAATAATTCCCCTTTTTTAGAACCCAAATTTTTACATGCAATCATAGTTGCGGCAATAGCACCATAGCCGCATGCACTGACATGTTTTTCGGCTAATGTTTCATAGAAACGATTTACATCCAATTTCAAAATCGGCTCGATTAGTAACATATCCTGTTTGTGTGCAAAATCATTTTCCTCATAGTGAGTAAAATCAGATGAGCCAATTATCATAGTTTTTTTAGATTTTGCAATATTAGATATAGCATTTCCCACTTCTGTTGCAGCGTCAATATCTTGTTTGGCCATTATGATAGGTAGTATTTTCAGATTGCTTGGAAAAATTTCTTGTAAAAATGGAATTTGGACTTCCAAAGAATGATCCTTAGAATGTGAGAAATAATCCTGATCAATGCCATCTGCTAGATTGATCAGTTCATTAGAGGATTCACTGTCAACCTCAGAAATTCCCAATGGTGTCTCCCATTTTGCATCACTCATTGTAGCTATTTTACTTCCAATCGCCCAGTGATTGGGACCTATTATTACAGCCAAATCAAACTGCTGGGACGAAATTTCATAATAGGAATGTGATGCAATAGGACCTGAATACATGTAACCAGCATGAGGGCAAACTACTCCAAAGACCTGCTCAATGCTTTTTTTTGGGGGATTGTTGTTTGGTCCAAATTTATGCGTAAAACAATTCTGAACCGTCTGATTTAATTCATCAGAATCGTCTGGATAAAAAGAGCCAGCAACTACAGGTTTCCTAATCATGAATAATAATATCTAATCTATATGATAAGAATTAATCTCATGCATCAGGATTATTTTTCATGAAATTTCTTAATGCAACTTTTAATGCCAATGTTTCAATTTTCATATGCTTTTCCCCTGCAATGAAAAAATCAGTGACATCTGAATTTACCAAAATTGAGCTAGCACCATCCTCCATCTCTATCTTAGCAGATGAACCATGAGTTAGAACATCATTCAGCTCTAACAGATCATTGTGTCTTAGGTACAACGTTTTTTCATCGTCTTCATGTATAATCCATGTAAATCTACAGCCTTTCTCACCAGGCAAATATGGTGTATCTATTCTGAATTCGTCAGCCAATGTATGTTAAAAATACTCTTAGTTGAAAAGGCTTTTTCAAAATTTTCTCAATTTGTGTGTAATTAGCAATCTCTCTCTTTAAAAAAGGCTGATCATAAATTATGTTGGGACATTGGATATTCTGCAGCTTGCCGAAGAAAACTTTCTTATCACTTTTGCAATAGTATTTGGGGTTGGTTTGTTGCAGGGAGCAATTCTTGCAAGAGGGATTAGGCAGAAATTCCCAAAACTCAAGAAATATGCAAAATGTGTTTCAATAATTTTATTAATATTATTTGTAATTAATGCGGCAGGTAACATAACAAAATTTGCAGAGCCATCAAAGGTTGAAATGAATGATTTTGTAGTACCTGAAACACCTGAAGGTATTTTTAATTTATTAATTGATTTTCTTGGATTAAATGCAGGCTTTCTTGCCATAGTAGGAATTTTTGTTACCGTTACACTAATTCTTATTTTTAGATTTGCACACATTAATTCTGTTTCTCGTTATTTTATATTTACAATTAGTATAATCGTTCTAATTGTTGCAATGTTGGGTAAATTTACAGATTATGTACCTACAGCTTTTCAAATAATTCTATATGCATTTTATCAGTTTGGTTTAACAATTGGAATGTTTGTTGTAATGAGGAGAAAAGAATCAGATCCGCTTGATGAAATTCAATGATTACTAATTAAAGCAAATCTTTTAGACCAGCACAGCGGTTTCTTATAGTTACCTCAGTTACACCTGATGCTACAGAAATCTCTTTTTGTGTTTTGTTTCCACCACTTGTGATGCATGCAAGATATAACGCTGCTGCTGCTAATCCCATTGGGTCTTTACCAGCAACCATTCCAATTTTTTTTGCTTTACTCAAAATGTCAATTGCTTTTCTCTTTGTTTTTTCACCTAAACCAGCAATACTAGCAATCCTTGCAATTCCATTAACTGGGTCAGCAACAGGAATTTTAAGATCTAATTCTCTAAAAATCAAACGATAACATCTTGCAACATCTTTTCTTCTAATGTTAATTCCATCTGCAACATCATCAAGAGTTCTTGGAGTTTCTGTATCTCTACATCCAGCATAAACACATGCTGCAACCAATCCTTGTATTGACCTACCCTTAACTAATTTTTTTTCAATTGCTTTACGATAAATATATGCAGATTTTTCAATAACTGCATCAGTTAATGATAATTTGTCTTTTAGTTTATCCATCTCGCTAAGTGCTTGTCTAAGATTTCTATCTGTAGACGTATGTGCTTGTGAACGGCTGTCCCATGTTCTTAATCTTTCAATTGATTTCTTCATTGATGTTGACAGTGGTTTTCCAGTTGCGTCTTTGTTAACAGCACCAATAACTGTTGATAGTCCCATGTCATGCATTGTAATTGATGTTCCAGCACCCACTCTACTTTTATCAACTCCATCATTTGCAAAGGATCTCCATTCAGGACCATCTGCAGCACCTTTCTCAGTAACAACTATTCCACAAGTACTACATGCTAACTCACCAGAATTCTCATCTAAAACGAGTGTTGCCTTGTTACATGATGGACAGCGTTGACTATCACTTTTATTCATAATACACTATATTGTTCATTTTTGGCTTATTACGCTTTTCGATTGTTTCTTAGGGTGTTTGGTGTGTAGGCGTAGCTAATTCTGCATTACAAGACTTTAGAATATCTAATTCTCACTGTGTGAAACAAGAATTTATTCTAACGTTTTACTAAATCTTTTTAACAGCAATTGTATGATTGCTTACAATGGTTAAATCAAAAAAAATTAATGTTGTTGGTGTAGAGGTTCTTAAAAAAAATGGGCTAGACGTTGACAAACTCATTAAACTATTAGTTACAAATGCCTCTGTAGAATTTACGGCATACTATTATTTTACAAACCTTCGAATGCATTGCACTGGTTTAGACGGCGAAGGAGTAAAGGGAATTATAGAAGACGCACGTCTTGAAGATCTAAGTCATTTTGAATCCTGTATTGAGAGAATCTTTCAGTTAGGTGGAAGCCTTCCAAATGATGCACAGGCATTCATCAAGATGTCTGGATGTGAATTTTTACAGCTACCAAAAAATCCAACTGATATGAAGGCAATCTTAGAGAAATGCCTAAAGGCAGAACAAGGTGCAATTGTGAACTGGAACAAAGTCTGTAAAATGACTTTTGATAAGGATCCAGCAACATACGATATTGCTAAAGATATTCTAATGGAAGAGATAGAACATGAGAGTTGGTTCTTAGAATTACTATACGGTCGTCCTTCAGGTCATATGAGGAGAAAATTCCCCGGTGAAAGACCACATACACAAAAACACTCAAGATCATTAGGATAACTGCATTTCATCAAGACTGTTTTTTTAGAACAATTCCACTAACGTCTTTTGTAAACTGTTTATTCACATCTAACAAACAATATGCATATTGTGTATTTTGTAATGATGGATACATTATACTGTCTCTATTAGTACTATGCATCAAACCTATTCCATGTCCTAGTTCATGCGTCATAATTTTTTCTACTGTATCAACATGATATAGTTGGAAGTTTCCATCACAGCCATATCCACCTAACGCAACCTCTACAACACCTTTCCCTAAATTGGCATGTCCTAAGACATTTTCACCAAGACTTCTCACAACCCATGTTACCCACAAATTTGCTTCAGACTTGGATTCAGTCCTAACAAAATTGATTTTCACGTCATATCCATTTTCTGCTTTTAGTGTTCGTCCCTCCCAATAGGCAAACGAATTATTTAATGTGCTCACATGATCTAATGGAAGTCCCTTGGGCTGCTCATTAACATATACCTTGTAAGTTAGAAGAAATGTTTCATTATTTGTTGTATATGTAGGGCTGGGAAAACTATCAGTTCCCATTTTTAGCTGTTGTTCAAAATTCCATTTATGATAATCTCGCATGAATTTCTTTATTACATCCCCACTTGGATTTGGATATTCTATGTAACGTGTGTCATTTTCTATTGTTTTAATAATTCTATCTAGATACCTTTCAAATTCCCAAAGATTCCTGTCTAAAACTAGCTGTTCCTCTTTAGTAATCTCTCCCTTCTCTGGAATTTCAATTACAATTATACCATTTTCAATCATGTAATAAATTCCAGATAAAAAATCTTGATCAGTTATTTCATTTGCCGCCCACCATCCAGCATTATTTTTTATCCATGATGGCAGTGTTGACGAATTATCCTTGGTTTCTTTTACATCATCTATTTTTATTATGCTATTCTTGATTAAAAACTGTAAAGATGAAATAAATTCTGTATCAGTAATTTTATTATCAGCCCACCATCCAGCACTGTTCTTAACCCAATCAGGAACTACCTCAACTTTTGCAACTTGGTGAATTTTTGGACCGGCGACTTCATTATAGGGATATCTTACAATAACCTTCTCTGCAAATTCCATATAATTTTCTGCAATGTGATTCTCAGGAGAAATTTCATACGCACTCGAAAAATATTTGTGAGCTTGTTTGTACTCACCGAAATTTCCAAATCCAACACCCACTCCAAGTAATGCGATTAGATTATCTGGATCAGTCGCTAGAACATTCTTAAATTCAAGAATCGAGTTTTTGTGTCGATCTAAATTACTTAATGCAGTGCCTTTCAACAATAATGTTTTAGTGTCATTAGGTGAGATTTCAAGAATTTTATCAAACGTAACTATTGCCTGAGCATATTCACCTAAGAAAAAATGCTCTTGACCAATCTGAAACAATTCTGGAATATCTAGAACATCATCTGCAGACGCACTCTGATTTAATGATGACGTAAACAGTATAGAGAACAGCATAGAAATTATAATGATATTCGCTCTACGATTTTGTTTCATCACTTTTTTCTTGTTATACTAGATTAAAATATAACTACAGTTTCCTAAGTGAAAATTTAACAATGGTAAAAAGTAGGAAGATGTATGTATAATTTATCAAAATTTGAAATGATAAAGCAGCAATTGACTGATTTACAAACTGAAATTTTATCTCTTGATACACAAGGAAAAGAAGTACCAGAGTTAATTGAAAAGACTAATGTCCTTAGAGAAAATGAATTACTGAAAAAACTTGTTGAAAAACAGTCACTTTTAGTTGAATTCTACAAGTCTTATGTTGAAATTCTAGAAGAATTACTATCAAAATCTAATACGTCAAAACCAAAACCCCGAAAACCAACTAAAACTAAAAAAATACAAAAAACCAGATCAACTAAGAAAAAGATTGTCAAGAGAAAACCGATTAAGAGAAAAAATTCAAGTAAACGTAAAACTAAGAAAAAAAGAAAATCTCGTTAATGATCAACCTAAACTTACATCACCTACAAAGATTCTCTCATTTCCAGATTTTGTTTTAATTATTAACGCACCCTCATCATCAATTTTTTTTGCGTGACCGGAAATAATTCCTTTGTTTGTATTAATTTTTACCCGTTTTTCAAACATATCGGTTCGGTTGGACCATTTTTTGATAATCTCATTCTTTTTTCTTTTTGTTAAATTATCTAATACATATTCTAGTTCAATTAAAAATTGATTAAATAATTTCTTTTTGTTAACTTTATCCTGAATTTTGAATAATGATGTCACACCGTAAAAATTTGAACCATCTTTCAAATTTTTTTCCATTTGTGAAGTGTTAATTTTGAAATTGATTCCGACACCTAAAACAAAATTTTCTATATTGTTTGCCTGTATACTAGCATCAACAAGCATTCCGGCAACTTTTTTCCCATCGATAGTTATATCATTTGGCCATTTTACATTGACCTTAATTTTATGAATTTTTTCTATTGCTAGGCATAATGCAAGTGATGAAGCAAGTGGAATAATTGTAGCATTGGAAATCTCAAATTCTGGTTTTATTATTATCGAAAACCAAAGTCCGCCATCTGGTGAGTACCATTTTCGTTTTAACCTACCTCGTCCATCAACTTGTTTTTCTGCTATAACAACAGTGCCGTTCTCGTTATTTTTTGTTGCTAATTCCAGTGCAAAATTTTGTGTTGAATTAATTTCATCAAAATAATAGATTCTTTTTCCAATAAATTTGGTTTCAAGATTTTTAGAAATTTCCCATGGAAGCAATTTATCTGTAGCACTAACAAATTTGTAGCCACGTTTTTGTTTTGACTCAATTACATATCCTAGTGACCGAATTTTTTTTATATGCTTCCAAACTGCAACTCTACTAATTTTTAATATGTCACTAAGATCTTGACCTGATAAATATTCTGATTCATGTGATTCTAAAAAATTTAAAACTTTGATCAATCCAATGTTATCAAATGATGTAAACATCAAATTAAAACCCTATATCTAGATCAAATCCACCGTCGTCCATACCAGAATCACCAATTGCATCAGTTCCTGCACCGTCATCAAATTGTGACATATCTTCAGCTGGTATGTAACTTGACATTGCCATTCCCATCATGCTAAACATCATGCTAAACATCATGATATCTATTATGCCAAAAAACATCATTGTGGGAAGAAATGATTTTTCATCTTTCATAATCTGTTGTAATTTTTGTTTGTCGCCAGATTTATACAATTTTTCCATGTTATTCCATTTTACTTGTAGCTCGTGTATTCTTTGATTTAGTTCGTTACTACCTTTTTCAGTTATGTTAATCTCAATTTTTTTACCAAGCCAGCCTTTTTTTTCTTTGGCAACAATGAAACCACGATTTTCAAGTTTTTCTAAGATTGCATTGAGAGTCTTTGGTTCGATCTTTGTTATTTTAGAGATTTTGTCAAATTGCTTGGTACCATTGTTTATTGCACCTAGAACTATGAGATCTTTTGATTCTTCCAACATCGTGTATCCAAGCGTTCCTTCTAAAAAATTTACTGTATATTTCATTATTATAGATTAAATCTTCAAAAAATGCATAAAATATGTAATAATTGAAACTAACCAGTGAAATCTTAAAAAAAATTACCCAGAAACATGATCCATACAAAACCCAAGATTCATAAACTCAAAAAAGTAATTTCGAAAATCGGAAGATAATGATATGGTAAACTTTGGATCACTGGAATTTGTATTAGATCGATATTCTGGAACATGGTGTTGGAAAATTAGTGGGGCTCGTGCAGTAAACATGACAGCAAAACTCATCCCTAGAGCCTGGTATGGTGACAAACCAGACGAAGCAATTGTTTCAGATAATGATGAAAATGTCAAACAGTTAAAATTGATTGCAGACCGTTACCCGATGACAATCCTGTCCACATCTGTGTGGAAACGTAAAATTTCATCACTAATAGTAAAAAAACAACGAACTCCTAAAATTGAAAAACTTGAGAAGGCTCTACCATCTAGTCAATTCAGAGGCACACTACTTGATTTTCAACGTGAAGGTTTAGATTTTCTTTTGAAGTCATCAGGAAATGCATTACTGGCAGATGAGATGGGTTTGGGTAAGACGGTGCAAACTCTGGCATATCTCTCTAAGGAAAAACAGTCTTTTCCCGCATTAATCATTGCACCGTTAGTAACTCTAACAAATTGGCAACAAGAAATTAAAAAATTCTTGAAAAAGAAAAGCAGGAATGGCAAAATCATTCAAAACGATTCACCAACATCTACAATGATACGTGTTGGTAAATTGGGTGACATTGGTGAATATGATTTCTATATAATTAATTACGAATTATTACACAAACGACTACCTGATTTAGAAAAACTGAATATTCATTCTATCATCTGTGACGAAGTTCAACACCTACGTTCAAAAACTACTCAGAAATATGCGGCAGTAAAGAAATTGGCATCTATGAATTCTGTAAAATATAGAGTTGGGTTGTCTGGTACACCAATTTACAATAGAGGCTCAGAGATTTGGCCAATAGTTGATATACTTAAGCCTGGATTGTTAGGAAATTTCAAAGAATTCTGTGAGTACTTCTGTTGGGTTGATGAAAAAGGTAAAGCCATGGTTCTAGATAATAAACGTGATACATTAAGAAAACAACTTACAACACATGTTATGTTACGTAGAAAGAAATCTGATGTTCTAAAAGATCTCAAGGATAAAGTAAGACATCAACAACGAATTACAGCTGATGACAAATATTACAAGATAGAGTTAGATAAGATATGGAAAAAACTTGAAGAAGAACAAAAATATGCTGAAACTGCATTTGATAAATCAGCATCATATCAACGTGCAATAGAAAGTGAACGTCAAGTAGCAGGAATGTCTAAATTAAAACATGTAACTGAATTTGTTAATGAAGTAATGGAAACAGATGAAAGTATAGTTGTATTCTGTCATCACAAGGCACTTCATAAACTCCTTCATCAAAACCTATCTGAACATAATCCAGCATCAATTATTGGCGGACAAACACTTTCAGTTCGTGATAATGAGATCGATAGATTTCAAAAAGGTAAGACAAAATTAATGATTGCTGGACTTCGTGCAGGAAATGTTGGAATAAATCTTACAAAAGCCAGATATGTTATTTTTGCAGAATTAGATTGGAGTCCAGCTATTCATAGACAAGCAGAAGATCGTTTACATAGAATTGGTCAGAAAAATACAGTTTTTGCTTACTATCTAGTTGGAATTGGTACTTTAGATGAACATGTAGGTGACATTTTACTAGACAAAGAATTTGAAGTTGATAGCATACTTGATGGTAAAACAGAGTCATATGAAAATAAAGAAAAAGCAAAAATGATACTGGCTCAAATTCATGATAAAGTGGCATCAAAATAAATAGAAATTTTTTTTAATGTACAGTTTAAAACTCTGTATGGATTTTATTCTAGAGGAAGAAATGATTGATTTGTTAACATATTGTCTTCAAAACCCTAGTTCCGAATCATGTGAATCTAAAAAAGAGCGATTCAAGGAAATTGGAAAGGAACTTTATGAAAGCGGTGGGGTTGACGCATTGGAGAATTTCTTTTTTGCTGTTGACAATAGAATACAAGGCGAAATTAATTTGGACCCAAAACCATTCCGCCCATTATGGAATGGAATAACTGATGAATGGAACTACCACTAGAGAAATATTATAAAAAAAGTATCTGATGCTTAGATTAAGCTTTGCCTATTCTAAACATCGATGTACTACATGTAGGGCAGGTACCTTTTATTGCAGGTTTACCATTTTTCATGGTAATTCCTTCTGTCCCTTGCATTTCCCTTTTGTCTCTGCATTTTACGCAGTAACCTATAACCATGATTTTTAACATAGTCTCTATTATTAGCAAAATCCAGTAAAAATTTTTTAACAATATTAGTTTTTTTAACGATTTTCTGATATTCTATACCTAGAATTAGCAATAATTGCTAAACATTAGTTTATGTTATATTAATAAATTATCTAACATTGTATATTGAAGGAAATTACTTTACTAGGTTTTCTAATTTTAATTTTGATTGTACCAAGTGTTAGTCTTTCATTCTCTGAAGAGACTAAAATCTTCATTGATAATAATTTCTACAAAAAAACTGATATTATTTCAATTTGGGGGTCGGCACCAGGCTCACCTCAAAATTTAGTTTTTGTTACAATTAAGGACTCTGATAATGAAACTATGTGGACTGAGAAAATCAGAGTAGACGAAAAAGGAAATTTTTCAACACTGATTATTGCTGGTATTAATGATTGGCCCAATAGTGGGACATATGAAATAGTATTAGAATCTGGCAGCATGATATATTCAAAAAATTTTTTCTATGACTCTGGACCTCAAGTAAATCCACCATCAGCTGTTGCGGACTTTTACATTTCACAAGAGGATTTAATTTTGACATTTACTATAGCAATCATATCTGTTGTAGGAATATTTGTTTTTCTTGCAAGAAATATAATTTTACGGAAAAAAACAAAATATGATGATCTAAACCTCGATTCAAAAAAGAATCGTGATTATGAGAAATATCACTCAGAATGGACTGAAGAAGAATCATTTGGTGATAGGAAAAAACATTCTGTAAATCAGAAAGAATTCAATGAAATGCTAAAAAATAAAATTTTACCTAATTATTATGAAACATTAGGAATAGATAGTTCAGCGACTCCTGATCAGATTAAAGATAGATTTAGACAATTAGCAAAAGAGTGGCACCCAGATAAAAGAAAAGATTCTTCAGAAGAAAAGATGACTGAAATTAACAAGGCATACGAGGTATTATCTAATAAAGAATTACGTGAAGAGTATGACAAGTACTACAAATTATTGTAATTTACATTCTGATTATTTCTTTTATAACTAAGTTTAATTCAATTTTATTTGAATTTTGCATACTGTTTGTTAGATTAGTTATAATATTGAGTTTTATACATTTATTATTTTTTTCATACTTTGTCTGTAATATAATATCTTGAAATTCTGTATTTGGACCTAACATTGCTTTTGATAAATATTTTGTTAAACTCAAATCACTAGTCACTGCCTTTATTTTACAGATATTTGTGTCAGTAAAATAAACACCTCCACGTTCTGTAGGTTTTGTCACCGGTGTTTGTTCATTATTTATTTCTGCAGAATCGATTTTAAATTCATTTTTTTCAATAAGTAATTTATAAACTAATTTTTTTGTTTCTTGTATCTTTATAATCTCCTTTAATTCCTCATCCATTTCATTTAATCAAAATATACTATTTTAAATTGTTTAGAACCAATTATATCGATTAGTCAAAATTATATACCAAACTGACTTCTTATGTTTATGGCTAATTCAATTACAAAAGATGAATTAAAACAAAATAATGAATACGTCATAATTGATGTACGAGAAACTGATGAACTTGAAAAAGGTAAAATCGATGGGTCGAAACACATGTCTTTAGGTCTGATCATTCGTAATGTGAAGCAAGGAAAAATTGATGAACTCAAAGACCAAAAAATTTGCACTTACTGTGCATCGGGATACCGTGGCAATATAGCATCTGATGAACTCAATAAAGCAGGGTTCTCTGCCGTAAATCTGGAGGGTGGATTTATGGCCTGGTCTCAATAATCACCTATGAAACGCTTTGTTAACAACTAGTTTACACTCACAAAAAAGTTTCAAAATATTGTATGAATCAGAGTTTTTGTGCCCTGTGAGTAATTAATATTTTTTAATTTATCAAAAAATGAAAAAAACAATAGATAAATAGTTCACAGTATAATCTCGTATAACATGGTAAGCCATAAGAAAATTGGAATTTCATTTTTTGTTATGCTATTTGCGGTATCTATGATTACATCACTTTCTTTACAGAATAATGCATATGCTGCTGATCAGGGTTTATCGGTGGTTGCTACTGCATCAGACGGTTCAGATGAAATTAATCTAACTGGCTATACTGGTAGTGGTAGTGGAATTCCTGTAACATTAACAGTAGTTGCACCAAATGGAAATGTTGTAGCTATTGATCAAATATCTCCTGGTTCCGATGGAAAATTTTCAACTGATATCGGAGTAGGTGCATTATGGAGTCAAGATGGAACTTATTCAATAAATCTTCAAGCTGGAACAGGAGCATTGTATTCTGCAACATTAGATGTTGATGTAAGTGGAGGATCAACTGCTGAGACTTCTGTGTCAATTGACAACGTTGGTATATATGGTGAAGACGATGCTTATTCCACTAAAATGGATTCTGCAACTGAAGGTTCAACGGGTTTATCAATTTCTGCTGATGCCATAGAAGGTGCAACATCATTTACAATTAACGGTTCTACTGATAGAACAGAATCTGCTGTAACATTAACAGTAGTTGCACCAAATGGTAACATTGTTACTATTGATCAATTATCACCTGGTTCCGATGGAACATTTTCAAGTGAGATTGGAGTAGGCGGTCCAATGTGGAGTCAAGATGGAACTTATACAGTAACAGCAGAGCAAGGTGATGCTACTGCATATCAATCCACTGTAGAAGTAGACATTGCTGACGGCGCTGTAATACCAGAATTTGGTACTGTTGCTTCACTAGTTCTAGTAATAGCAATTGCATCAATTATAGTTCTTTCTGCAAAAGGACGATTAGCAATCACACCAAAACTGTAGATTCAAAACATAGTACTCTGATATCATTATTGTACTAGCATCCACATTCATCAAGCTTCTTAAAACCCATAAATATCAAAAATGTATACTTGGACGTAGAAAAATTCCGAGATGATGTTTATGCCATCAGCGAACTTCTCTCTATTAGACTGGACGAAAACCAAAAACCAAAATTAAATTTTGTTAGGCAAAAATTAATTGATCTATACAGTGAAAATCTTGTAAAAATTAATCATTCTGTTTTGGAATTAATCTGTTCGTCAGAACTAATTTCACACGGTTATAACGTTGACGTTGAAAAGCCAGTGTCTGATATACTAGTATGTGATCTTTTTGCTAGCAAAGGTGATGGTGAAACAATTGTTGAGATTGAAACTGGGTTTACTCCGCCAGAACATGCCTTAGATACTGTTGACTATTATACTGCAAGAATAATCAGTAAAATTTCACGTTATAGTCAATATTGCACTAAATTCTCTTTAGCTACACCAATTGTTAATGTATTACCTATTCCTGAATTATTTTTACAATCTCCAAGTACCAGAACTGATGAGCAGATATCAAAAATAAAAAAAATATGTGATCGATTTTATAGACATCCACAAATTAAATTTGAAGAGATTCAAAATGCTAGAATTCATTCCATATATCTAATTAATACTGATAAAGGATTTGCTAAAGAGATTGATCCCAAAGAATATCTATCACTTACCAAAAATCTTTTGAAAGAAAGTGAATTTGAGTTATAGGTTTTGATCTACTTGATTTTTTCAATTGAACGTCTCATAAGGTTTAATACATGTTTACCTAGGATTATCGGCATATGACAAAATACAAATCTACAGAACAAGTGATGAAGATAATCAGTGATAAAAATAAGATCAGAAATTTTGGTGTTATTGCTCATGTAGATCATGGAAAAACTACAATGAGTGATAGCCTTTTAGCACATTCTGGAATAATTTCACCATCATCTGCAGGATCTGCACTTGCAATGGATTCAATGAAGGCTGAACAAGAACGTGGTATTACAATAGTTCAGGCAAATGTAACTTTACACTATCAAGAGGGAGATAATGATTATGTCATTAACATGATTGATACACCGGGTCACGTCGATTTTTCAGGGCGTGTAATTAGAAGTCTCAGAGCAATTGATGGTGCTGTTGTAGTTTGTGATGCTGTAGAGGGAATTATGACACAAACTGAAACTGTAACTAGAATGTCCCTTGAGGAAAGAGTTAGACCTGTTTTATACATTAACAAGATTGATAGACTGATAAAAGAACTAAGATTGACACCAGAAAAAATGCAAGAAACACTTGCAAGTGTTGTTGCAAACTTCAATGAGTTAATTGATACTTATGCTGAAGAAGAATACAAAGAGAAATGGAAAGTCTCAATACAGGATGGCAGTGTAACTTTTGGTTCTGCAAAAGATAGATGGGCCATCAATGTTGATACAATGCAGAAGAAAGGTGTAACTTTCAAGGATGTGATAGACGCATATTCAGATTCTGGGAAAGTTGACGAATTAGTTGAGAAAGCACCACTTGCGGATGCGGTACTTGGAATGGTTGTAAAACATCATCCTCCACCACATGTGGCACAAAAATATAGAATACCAAAAATTTGGAAAGGTGATTTAGAATCAGACATTGGTAAATCAATTTTGAACTGTGACGATGATGGTCCTACCGTCATGATGATTGTTAACATGACAATTGATCCTGCGGCTGGACCTGTTGCAATAGGTCGTCTATTTTCTGGAAAAATAAAAGATGGGCAAACCATCAATATTATAGATACAAAACGTGAAGGACGAGTGCAGTCTGTAAATTTCTTCATGTCAAATGTTAGGGAACAAGTTGGTGAGCTTTCTGCTGGTAACATACCTGCACTTTTGGGATTAACTGAGGCACGTGCAGGTCAGACAATTTCTACTATCAAAGATACCGCAGTGTTTGAAGCATCAAAATATGTTTCTGAACCAGTTGTTCAGATGGCAATAGAACCAAAACATCCAAAAGATCTACCAAAACTTGTAGAGACACTAAGAAAACTTACAATTGAGGATCCAAATCTTGTTATAAAAATTGACGAGGAGAGTGGGGAAACAATTATGGCTGGCATGGGTGTGTTGCATCTTGATGTTGCAGTCAATCTAATTAAAGATGCAAAAGTTGACATTATTACTTCTGAACCTTTAATCAACTACAGGGAGACAATTGCAGGAGCATGTGAACCAATTATGGCAAAATCTCCAAATCGTCATAATAAATTATTCATGAAAGTTGAACCATTAGAACCTGAAATAGCTGAAATGTGTAGGAATGGAACCTTGAGTGAGATGAAAGATAAAAAAGAAATGGCAACAATTTTGCGTGAACATGGATGGGATACTGACACATCTAAGAAGGTAATGAGATTCGATTCTCGTGGAAATGTAATGATTAATGGAACAAAAGGTGTTCAATTTATTGATGAATCAACGGATTCAATTTTGTCTGGTTTCGATGAAGTGATGAGAGAAGGAGGTCTTACCAAAGAACAAGTTAGGAACTGCAAATTCACATTTACACATTTTGTCCCTCATGAGGATACTGCGCACCGTGGTTTATCACAACTTGGTCCAGCATCTAGAAGGGCATGCCTTGGTGCATTTTTATCTGCAGAGCCAATGCTTTTGGAACCAATGTTAGCAATTGAAGTCCGTGTTCCAACAGATCTAATTGGTGACGTTGCATCAGTTTTGCAATCAAAAAGGGGCAAAGTAATTGATATGCAGCAAAAAGGAGGAACTAGTATTGTTATCGGTGAAGTTCCTGCAGTTGAAACATTTGACTTGTCAGAAAAAATGCGAGGTCAAACTGCAGGCAAAGCCATGTGGAATTCACATTTTAAAGCTTGGACTTCTGTTCCAAAATCAATTGGTGCAACACTACTTGAAGATATTCGTAAACGAAAGGGTCTTAGCCCACAACCACCACAGGCTTCTGAATTTATTGACAAAGAATAACTGTTTATGGCAAAAATAGTTACATTTGATGGAAATGGTTTTTGGAAGAATGCTTATGCACATCAACGTGGAAAATTATTAAAATTAGTGCAAGTTCCAGACGATCAGATTAAGATTTTAGTTAATAGTTCATACATGGAATTACCTGCACCATTAAGATATGAGATTGAAACAAGTGGAATCACAAAAAAAGATCTTTAGTTAACTAGATTACTGATCTTTAGCATCTTCTCTGTGGAGATATGTCATGATAAAAGAAATTTCTTTGAGAAATCTTACTTCTGAGTTTGACCATGAGTATCTATTTGCACAATCCCAAAATTCGTTATTTCCGTCGTCTAAGATATTTTCAGTGAAACTCATGTAAAATTTTCTAATTTATTATATAATATCCAATGTGCCTTCTTTGCTTTACCAAAGTAATCAAAAAAATTGATCTATTCAAGCCTTTAGAATTGATTTGATGTTAATCATTACTTCACTTTTGTTGAATACCAGTACATTTACGAATGAAAGACACAGATATTTCATGAAAGCAAGATTTGGCTCGAAATGTTGCAGTTGTGGGGAACTTATCAAAGCAGGCAAAGAAATTCTAAAAGATTCACAAGAGAGATGGGTTCACAAACACTGTGCTGATGTTCCACTAGATTTACCTTAACCGATATATCCAGTTAGAATCTAAACTAACTGTATGGCAAATCTGAATTTATTTGATATTTTTATGTGGACAGTTAGACGGAGCGAGAATGATATTGTGAATATGTATGACACACTTTCACCAATGATGCAAGTTACAACAAATGGTGAAATGTTAAATTTTGGACACTGGGATAAAGATTCAACAACTCCATTATCTGCACAGAATCACCTTTGTGATATTGTAGCGGAATTATCTGAATTTAGCAATGCAAGAAATTTAGTTGATGTTGGAAGTGGTTTGCTTGGACCGGCAAAAAAATGGAATGTTGATTTTCCTGGAATTAAGATATTTTCCATCAATATCAATTATTCACAATTAAAAAATTCAAAAAACATGCCTTATGATAGAATCGTGTGTTTAAATTCAACATCAAGGCTACTTCCGTTTGCAGATAATTCAGTTGATAGAGTTGTTGCACTAGAGTCTGCACAACATTTCAAGAAACTAGACGAATTCATTAATGAATCTAAGAGGATTCTAAATTCTGATGGAATTCTTGTTCTAGCTATTCCTGTTGTCACTGAACAGGTTTCTACCATAAAGGATCTTGGAATTTTATCATTTACATGGACATCAGAGCATTTTACTCTTGATCATGTTACATCAGAGATAAAAAAATCAGGACTTGCTATTGATGATACTAGAATGATAGGCGAAAATGTGTATTCACCGATGGCAGATTACTATATGGATAATAGAGAATCACTAAAGAAAAGCATTCTAACAAAATATCCTAGTTATGTTGAAAAGATTCTATTCAATTCAATAAGAAAAATGAAACAGGTTTCTGAAAATAAAATAATTGATTATGCGTTAATCAAATGTAGACTGTGATTACCAGCTTTCTGCATACTTAATCTGTTCTTTAGTAAGCCTATCAATGTGTACGTTCATTGCCTTTAATGCATCAACCGCAATTTGTCTATCAATTTCCTTAGGTACGACCATACTTTTCGGTCCTATTTTTTTGTGATTTTTATAGATATACAACAGTGATAGAATTTGATTTGAGAATGATTGAGCCATAACTTCTGGTGGATGTCCTTCTGCAGCCACGAGGTTTGCCAGTCTACCTTTTCCAATTAGGTATATTTTCTTCCCATTTCGCAATTTACATTCATCAAGAGACGGTCTGACTTCTTTTACTGATTTTGATTTGTTTAGAAGGAATTCTGTATCAATTTCAACATCAAAGTGTCCCACATTTCCAACTACTGCACCATCATTCATTGTAAGAAGATGTTCTTTTCTGATAACGCTAGTCATCCCAGTGCATGTAATGAATATTTGACCAATTTTTGCAGCTTGTGACATTGGCATTACTTGGAAGCCGTCCATGTGTGCTTCAAGTGCTTTTACTGGATCAATTTCAGTAACTATTACATTTCCACCCATTCCTCGTGCTCTTTCTGCAACACCTCTGCCAACCCAACCATATCCTACAACCACAATCTTTTTTGAAGTAAACAAAAGTCCCATGGCCCTAAGATAACCGTCAATTGTGCTTTGCCCTGTTCCATATCTGTTATCAAACATGTGTTTGGTATCTGCGTCATTGACAATAATTACCGGGTATCTGAGCTTTCCCTGCTTTTCAATTGCCTTTACTCTTGTAACTCCTGCGGTTGTTTCTTCAGTTGAACCTAAGACGTTCAGTGTTTTGTATTTCTTATCAAAGTGAACTTTAACATTCATGTCAGCACCATCATCACAAATTAGGTTTGGTTTGTGTTTCAGGACTTGTTCTATGCACCAGTCATATTCTTTTGTTGTCTGATTGTTCCATGCGTAGATATGGATTCCCTGTGAAGCTAAAAATGCTGCAATGTTGTCTTGTGTAGTAAGTGGATTTCCACCACATACTGCTACATTTGCACCAAGTTCCTTTGCACCCATAACGAGAACAGATGTTTCTTTGGTAATATGAAGACAAAATCCAATTGTTACGCCTTTAAGAGGTTTTGATTTTTTTAATCTGTTTAATGTATTATCTAAAATCTGCATGTGTGAACGGGCCCATTCATAAGCTATCTTGCCATTCTTAGCTAATTTTGGGTTTTTTACTTTGCTCAATGTGTTTCACCCCTTCTAAAGTCTTTAAAAACCATTACGTTATTAACCGAATATACTGCAATGTTCACAAATGAACAAAAAAGCAATTATTACAAGTGCATTACCATATTCAAATGGTGAAATCCATCTTGGTCATGTTGCATCTACATACCTACCAGCTGATGTTACAACACGATTTTTAAAGCAAAATGGGGTAGAGGCATATTATATCTGTGCATCTGATGACTTTGGTACACCAATCCTAATCCAGTCAGAAAAGGAAGGCAAGACCCCAGAAGAATATGTCGCACATTGGAACAAACGAGATCTTGAAGATTTCACAGCATTTGACATCGCATTTGATTTTTTTTACAAAACAAGTTCAGAGGAAAACATAGAGTTTGTCCAAGATGTTTTCAAGAAACTACAAGATAATGATCATATCTATGAAAATGAGATAATCCAATTCTTTTGTGAAAATGATAAGAAATTTCTTCCAGACAGGTTTGTAAAAGGAATCTGTCCATATTGCAAAGCAGAGGATCAGTATTCTGATTTATGTGAAAAATGTGGAAGAGTCCCTGAAGAGATTGAAAACCCACACTGTTCAATCTGTGGTCAGACACCTGTAAAGAAATCCACAAATCATTATTTTTTCAAACTAAAAAATTTCTCAGAACCACTACTTGATTATCTGAATAATGCACCATATCTACAAAAAGATGTAAAAAAATACGTTGAAAACTGGATTAAAGAAGGATTGGTTGATTGGGATATTACACGTGACATATCTTGGGGAGTTCCAATTCCAATAGAGGGATTAGACAATAAGGTGTTCTATGGATGGTTTGATAACCATCTGGCATACATTTCATCTTCAATCAAGTTTCTAAACGATAAAGGAATAGATGGCAAATCATTTTGGAATGATGCAGACATCTATCATTTCATTGGAAAAGACATAGTATATCACCATTATCTATTTTTGCCTGCAATGCGTTTAGGAATTAACAAAGAGTTCAAGTTGCCAGATTACATTCCTACCAGAGGTCATCTCACACTTGAATCAAAAAAGATTTCAAAGAGCAGAAATTGGTACATCGGATTAAAAGAATTTTTAGAAATATTTCCTGCAGACTATCTTAGGTTCTATCTTATTTCCATCAATCCATACTCACAAGATGATTTGAATTTTGACTGGGACCAGTTTGCAACTAAGATTAATTCTGAATTGATTGGTAATCTAGGAAATTTAGTTAACCGTGCATTGGGATTTACAAATAAAGCATTTGATGGTATACTGCCGGTACCTGAAGATTTTGATGAAAAAGATTCCGAGTCAGAGAAAAGAATAACGTCATTTGCAGATGACATTTCAAAATTAATGATTGACAATCAGCTTGACCGTGCATTAAAACAAATCATGGAGTTTTCAGCTCACTTTAACCAATATTTTCAACATAAAGAGCCTTGGAAAAAAGGCCCTGGTACATCATCATGTATCTATTTATCAGTAAATGCAGTGCGCTCATTGGCAATTGCAATACACTCATTCTTACCAAAGGCGTCACAACAAATTTGGGAACAGATTGGAATGAACGGGGATGTGTCTGAAACAAACTGGAACGAGATGTCAGAAATTTCTCTAAAACCAAACCATAAAATAGGAAAAGTTGAACCACTTTTTGCTAAGATTGAATCTTCTGTAATAGATGAACAAAAAGCCAAACTTGGTGATTAAAAATATCAAAGAACATTTTTCCAAAGATCTCTACTAGAGGATTTTATGATTTACAAAATGGCAGAACTCTCAATAAAAAACCATATGAGATTTATCCACCAAAAAAGTTTGAAGAACTCTTAAGTGAATCTGAATTCACAGTTATGATTCATGGTCTTCGTAACAATAAATCAGGTGCACTTGCAAAATATGTAATTGCCCAAAAACGTCTAAAGATGTTACATTACAATTATCCTGTTGTAGGGTACAGTTATGATTCGAATACTGCAGGTGTACAGTACAAGTCTACAGCAATTTCTGCATTAAAAATTGGGATTGTCATTGCAAAAAAGAATGGTCGTAACCTGTCAAAATTCATTTTAGATATGAAAGCAAAAAAACCATCACAGAAAATCAGACTAATGGGGCATTCGTTAGGCGCACAGGTTATTCTTTCTACTGTACAAAGTCTTGCCAAAAACCCTAAAAATAAGAACATTATTGAGTCTGTTCATATTTTTGCTAGTTCAATTCCTGCAAATTCTTTTAATCCAAAAAAATCTGGCAATGCATTCCAGAGGATTGTAACTAAAAAAATCATTAATTATTACAGTCCTTATGATGATGTTCTAAGGGCGGCACATACGGAGAAGTGGATAGACCCACCAATAGGATATGAGGGCAAAGTTGGAAAAACTATCAGTAAATACTCACAGAAACGCGTAAAACAGCGTAACCATCGTTTTCTAAGCTATTCAAAAAATCTCAAATCGTTTCCATAGTTTGTAAATTATGACATTGATTTTTGATCAAGGATGAAATACTTGGCAAGTTTCAAGTATGTTTCTCTTTCAAAGTCTGACATCTCTTCGTCAGAACTATAGATCCTTTCGAACCATGAAATTATATTTTCTATATCCTTTGTTGTAAATACTACTGAGCTACTCATATTGGTGATACACCAATAAGCTATTTTCAAGATTAAGTCAAAAATTGGTTCGATCAGGTTATGAAATTCCTGACTAGTGAATTATTATGATTGTCTGTCTTGATGTTCAGTCATTTATCATCATCTGGATCTTTTTTATCTCCACCTGGACCAAGCATTTCTTCAGGTTTTACATCCTGATCCCAAGTGCCTTTCACACCTTTTATCAAAGAAAATATTCCTGAACCAATGATAACTGCCACCCCAAGAAACAGTAATGTTTTTTCTTGTGACACTTCATCACAGTCAATTTCTACAGCCGTCTGATCATCAGGATACTCATAGCACGTTGAAAATTCTTCTGTCTGAACAGTAATCTCCGTATAAGTAGAACCAAAAACTCCTAGAATAATAAAACCAACTGTAATTACAACAATTCCAATCATAATGAATCGTATATCACTCATACTAGGGCTATAATGAATTGATTATTTAATTAATTAGAATCTGTTAAATTTTCTGTAACATTATATTATCCGGAAAAAAGTGTTCATTATGGAAGAGAGCAAATGGGCAGACTATGTTGTGAGTGCTGTAAAAAGAGGTCCAGGCTCTGGCAGAATTAGCCAGGTTCAAGTTCATGTAGATCGTGGTAATTCATTAGGTCATCCAGAAATTGTAGATAAAATCAAAGTTGCGCATAATATCAAAAAAGGCAAAAAATACATTACTGCCTACAAAATTAGTGAGACAAATTGGAAGCCTGGCGAGTCTATACGTGCGTTTGTGCAGGATGGCGAGGCATTTATTCGAAACGATGATAATAAAGTCCCACTCGATAATCTAGGAACTTTACCAGATATTTAGCGCGCAGAATTTATAGGCATAAAATTTATTCAGAGTAAATGTCATTGATTTCAAAAATTAACTATGATTTAATATTCGAACCACTTTTTAGTAATTTTACATTTAATGGAAAAGAGATTATTTCATTTACTGCATCAAAACCAATTAAGACTCTTAAATTAAATTCTGCCGAATTAAAAATCAAAAAATGTTACATAATTAAGAATGGAAAAACAATACACACCAAGTACAACATTGACGAAAAAAAAGAGGAACTAAGCATCACTCCAGAAAAAAAAATCAATGGTAAAGTAAAATTATGCATTGAGTTTACGGGAACTTTAAATGATCGCCTATTAGGATTTTACAGAAGTCAGTACAAGGACAAAGCTGGTAAGAAGAAATACCTTGCTACTACACAGTTTGAGGCTGCTGATGCAAGACGAGCTTTCCCATGTTGGGATGAACCTGCTGTTAAAGCAACATTTGATGTATCACTAATTGTCGATAAAACACTTTCTGCCATTTCTAACATGCCACAAAAAACTAAAAAGAAATTTGGTACCAAAACATTAGTCGAATTTGAGCGAACGCCAGTAATGTCAACATACCTGCTTTACCTCGGTGTAGGTGAATTTGAATTTCTAGAAACGAAATTACGAAACATTAAGATCAGAGTTGTTACAACTAGAGGAAAGAAAAGTAATGCTAAACTATCTTTAGAACTCACAAAGAAATTTCTTGGAGAGTATGAAAAATATTTTGGAATTAAATATCCATTACCCAAATTGGACATGCTTGCGATACCAGATTTTGCAGCAGGTGCAATGGAGAATTGGGGTGCAATAACATTTCGTGAGACAATCTTACTTTATGATCCAAAAACATCGTCTACTAGAACTAAACAATACATCGCCGAAGTAATATCACATGAGATAGCACATCAGTGGTTTGGAAATTTAGTGACAATGAAATGGTGGAATGATTTGTGGCTAAACGAGAGTTTTGCAACATTCATGGCAACAAAAATAGTTGACAGATTCTATCCCGAGTGGGATTACTGGGACCAGTTTCTTGACGATGCAATGAGTACAGCAATGAGCTTGGATGCATTAAAAACATCACATCCTATTGATGTTAAGGTAAATCATCCATCAGAAATTCGTGAGATTTTTGATTCCATTTCTTACGATAAAGGCGGATGCATACTTAGAATGCTTGAACATTTTGTGGGAGAGAAAAATTTCCAAAAAGGTCTTCAGAAATATCTAACAAAGCATCAATATGATAATGCGCAAGGAAGTGACTTGTGGAATGCAATAGGGCAAGTCGCTAAACAACCAATTGATAAAATGATGAAGACATGGATTAATCAAGTAGGTTTCCCATTATTAGAAGTTAAAAGAAATGCATCCACACTAACCTTGAAACAATCTAGGTTCTTACTTGAAGGTGATAAAAATCCATCCAAAAAAACTTGGTCTATTCCACTAGTAATTGAAGAGGGTAATCAAAGAATGAAGAAACTCATGACGAAAAAATCTGAGAAAATACATTTAAAAAATAAAGACAGGAATTTCATCATAAATTCCGGCAGAACAGGTTTTTACAGGGTTCAATATGACAAGGAAACGCTTGAAAATTTTTCATTATTAATTGATGAAAAAATCCTAGACTATGTTGATCGTTGGAGTCTTCAGAATGATTATTTTGCACAAGCTGTTTCTGGAAAAAAGAACATTCAGGAATACCTAGACTTTACCAGTGCATATTATGATGAAGATAACTACATTTCATCATTAAGCTTGGCACATAATTTGTATTCACTCTACATTTTAGCACGCAAAGAAAAATTCTCTGATGAGTTACGGCAGTATGCCATTAACTTCTTGGGAATAATATTTGATCGACTGGGCTGGGATAAAAAGAAGAATGAGCCTCACACAGATTCATTGTTGAGAAGTTTTGCAATTGTTGGTATGGGCAAACTCGGTGATAACCAGATTATTTCAGATGCAGAAATGCGTTTTAAGAATTATTTGAATGATAAAAATAGTTTACCTGCCGATCTTCAGGAAGCAGTATTTACTCTGGTTGCATGGAATGGAAATGAGAAATTACATACAAAATTTATCACACTTTTCAAAAAGGCAAACTCACAGGAAGAAAAACTGCGATTTCTTGGTGCAATGTGTAGTTTTAGACAGAAAAAGCTGTTACTGAAGACACTCCAATTTACATTGGGACCTGACGTACGTTCACAAAACATTCAACTTCCTATAATGAGAATTAATTCAAACATTTATGGCAAAGAATTCATGTGGCCTTGGTTAAAAAACAATTGGAAAAAAATTCTCAAAAAGGCAGGCAGGGGTAATCCATTATTAAAAAGAGTAGTTGAAAGTATTGGAAACATTCTAGACGCAGGTCAAGAAAAGGAAGTTAGAAAATTCTTCAAAGATAACCCAGTGCAGGGAACAGAAATGACATTAGAGCAAATGCTTGAACGAGTTAGAATACACTCAAATTTTCTTAAATCATTGAAAAAAGAATTTACATAGATGTCACAAATAAGAAAAAAAACAAATGTATTGATCATAATAGTTGTTTTAGGGGTACTAGCAATAGTTATAGGAAATATTTCTGATTGGAGCGACATATCATATTTAGACAGTGCAGTGATTCTAGAGCATGTTGAATTAAACGCAGTTTTTCTAGAGAGTGATAATGTAATAGAAGTATCATTCCATGACAATACTAACAATAGTAAATCTGCAATACTGGAAATCTTGGGTATGGATGTAACATATCACAAAGAATACAAATTTAACAGTGATTCGAGTTTTGTAGAAAAAATTCCTTTGGAAGAAATTCCAAAGTATGGGTGGAAAACAATCCCTGTAACATTAGAAATTCAACATTCAGAATTCGGTAAGATTGGCTTGAAAACTGAAATCCATGAACCTGAACACCCCAAACCCAAAATCATAGTTGAGGAAAAATAATTATTTTTCCATACTGGCCTTTAGATTTTTCAGTGACAGTGTATAGAAGTTTGATAACAATTCAACAAAATCATTGAATTCTTTTTTCCCCATCAGATCACTTGAAAAAAATGATTCCCATTCAATTTTTACCATATTTTTTTCCTTTGATATGGAAATTGTTGCGTGATATCCTCTTAAAGGAAGCCCAGAAGTTGCGATATATGAGAAATATTTTTTTGGTCTCCATCCAACGATTGTTTCCTCAACATTGGTTCCATCCATAAATGAGATTTTTCGCCTTGCACCAATTCCACGTTTTTTATTTGATGCAAATTTTGATGATTTAATTCCCTCAAGCCAGTTTAATTGAGCGATTCTGCTTAATACATTCCATGCTTTATCAGGTTCAGTTGAAATTCTTATTGATTTTTTCAGTGTACCAGAATGATAGTTTTTTTCCATGGGAAATCTATCACACACTATTATTAATTTCATACAATTATTTCTAAAACATTTAATCATGGATAACTAGAATCATCATTATGGTATTTGGATGGGGTAAAAAGAAAGATGCTATTGTTGATGATGCAATTGAACCTGTAGCAACATCAAGCACAGAAATTACACTGGAAGAAATTCCACAGATACTTGATGATGTAAAAAATTTAAGGGGAAAAACATTGATTGCTGAAATTAGATCATTTAGAAATAAGATTGACTCTGATAGAAAAAATTTACTTTCGATTGCAAATGAACTAAAAAATGATAATTTAAAAACCGACGATATTGACATTCATTTAAAAATTCTCGTGAATAGAGGAAAATCAGAAGTGATTTCAACAATACAAAGAGAATTTCAAACTTCTTTCGCTGAAATTAATTCACTGAATGATGTATTTGAATTTGAAAAAAAAGCAACAAAGGCAATAAAAAAAGTTGGTGATGTTTTAGGTAAACATACGCGAGTAATCCATATTTTTGCAAGAAAGTATGCAAAAAAATTAAAAGTTGATCTGGAAGTTCGTAGTAGTTATTTGAAAGAAGTACAAGAATTGGTATCAAATTATAAAGCAAATCAAGAGTTTTTATCCATTATTAATCAAAACATTGAAAAGATTTCTACCACTAGAGAAGACATTACTAAACAGAATAAGCGAAGAATTGAATTACAAAACTCATTTGAGCAAGAATCTGTAAAATTTGAAGAGTTGACTAAGAAATATGATGAATTCATATCATCATCGGAATATGATGAATACATATCCAATAAATCCAAATTAGATGGTTTAGACGCAGAAGAAAAAAAAATCAGATATCGTATAGATGATTATTTTGTTAGGATTTCAAGACCATTAAACAAGTATGTTCATATTTCATCTCTTGATAAACCATTAAAAATCCTAAATGAGAAATTACTAGTTTCATTATATGACAATCTTACTGAAACTTCAAGCTCTGATATAATCACAATTTTAGACTCTGTGCAAGCAGCAATTTCTTCAGGTTCAATATCTGTAAAAGATACTGAGAAATCTATTGAGCAAATAAAAAACATAAAGCAGACATTACCTAGTATGATTAAAGAAAAAACTGATTTTTATCAGAATAAGTCAATCTATTTTGAAAATCTAAAAAAATTTGATATTGAAGGTTTCAATGCATGTAAATCAGGAATAAAAAAAGCTGAAGATGAAATTTCTAATATTGAATCAAAGCAATCTATGCTAGATAAACAAATTGAGGAAAATGACGCTCTAATTTTGAACACCTTCTTTACGCTTGAAACTAATTTGAAGAGTGCATCATCGGTTTCATACAAAATTATCACTGAATGATATGCTGTTCAAACAAAAAAAATCAGAGCGTAAGGTAATAGTACAAAATGACGTAAAAGACGGAATTATTTCGTATTGTAAGATGAATCACCCAGATGAGATGGTTTTGATCCTTAAGGGCAAATCAAAAAATTCAGTTATGAGGATAGATGGACTTGTAATCCCACCATTTTCTCATACTGGACCAACATTTGCTGGGTTTCCATCATCGTTTCTTCCGTTGGATCTAAGTTATATCGGAATGGTTCATTCACATCCTACTGGCTCTGAGGAGCCTTCATTGGAAGATCTGAACAATTTTTTTGGACTTGTTTCACTAATTGTCAAGTCACCTTACAAAGATGAGGACATTTTTGCATGGGATAGTAATGGAAATTCAATCCCTCTCACTTTTTCTGATTAGATTGAGTTTAACGAGAGAATTTTTGAACAAACCTTATATTCTTTTTAAAACAAAATTACATATCTTGATTAATTACAAATCTTATTTGATATTTCTCTTTGCATCATTAGCTGTAAGCATAGGACTGCAAATGGTTTTGCCTTTTCCATATGGTTTAGGTGCTGCACTAGCGTTGTTTATTGCATTTCCACTAATTCTTAGACGCAGAATGATGAATAGAATGCGTGGTGGATACGGCGGCAGTGGTTCAGGTTCAGGTTCTGGTGGTGGTTTTGGTGGCTTGTTTGGTCAAAACTCAGATAATTCATCAAAGATAAAATATGAATGTCTAGTCTGCCATAAAATCTACAATGCACGTGAATGTCCACGTTGTGGCTCATCAATGAAACGAGCAATGTTCTAGTAATATCAATGTCACAAACAGATTTAGCATTAGACACCATTCGTAAAAAGGTCATTTATCAAAATACAATCGATACATGGATCGCAGTATGTTATGAAAAAGATATAGACTGGTATGAAATAGAAAATTATAAAAAATTTGTATCTTATTTGTTAGAACACGACATAAAAATGAAAAAATTCCCTCTATGTATAAAGGAATCAGGTGGTATGTATGAAAGGGGAAAGGATAAGACAAAATTTGCTGAAGATTTATCACAGCTAACTGAAGAAAATGCTGCGGCATATACAATTAAACTGTCTGATGATGTTGTAAACACTATAAGAAATTTTATAGTTTAATCATCTTTTTAATTTTGGATTTACAATTGTGTCAAGTGCATTACCTATAAAGACAAATGCTAAACCTGTTATTGCAATTAACAATCCAGGTGGAACGATCCACCACCAAAAGCCTTGTGCTGCAGCACCATATGTATTAGCATCATGTAGTATCTGACCCCATGTTGGAAATGATGGGTCGCCAAGTCCAAGAAAGCTTAATCCTGCTTCAGTGGTTATTGCAGCAGGCACCGAAATAGCAATACTTGCAAAGACATAAGGGAGCATTTGAGGTATAATATGCCTAAAGATAATTTTCGAGTCTTTTTGGCCCATCAGTTTTGCTGCTTCTACATACTGCCTCGTTTTTATCTGCAAGGACATACTCCTAGAGACTTTAGCAATACCAACCCAACTAAAGATCATCAAAAATCCAATCATAAGAAAAATACTATTGCTTATTGTCACTGCTAGAATTATTAAAAAAGGCAATGCAGGTAATGCATAGATGACATCATTAAATCGCATCATTGCCTCATCTGTTTTTTTTCCTTTGTAACCAGAATAAACTCCATAGATTAACCCAACAATTACCGAACCAATTGAGACAGAAATTCCGATAAACAGTGCTAACGGTGTTCCCCATAAGAGACCTATTGCAAGATCTCTGCGTAATTCATCAGTACCCATTGCACCAAAAGCTTTTCCACCAATAATTAGGCGTGAATCAATAAATTCAGTTTGGAATTCCTTGTTAAACACATTAACTACAAATACATACTCACCATTGAGAATCTCTCGTGTTGCTTGATTTGAAAAAATCATATCCGTTGAATTCAGTCCATTAATTTCAAACTGATACAAATTAGATTGCATTAAAATATTTTTTCTTAATAAATCATCAGCAGAAAAAATCCTTTGTTCATAGTTTGTTAATTCTGTTGAGTGTGGTATTGATGTATGTATTAGCTCCAAAATTGTTCCATCTGGTTTAATAACAATAATTTCTAACAGCGGAGAACCAGTATATTCCAAGTTAAAATTATACATGAAGTCACTAGGAAAATCACCAAATTCATAGTTGAACCTGAATTGATTTGATGTTAAAAAAATTTCATCGTTTTGATTAGTAATGTTTTCTGGAACAAGAATTTTATGTTCAGGAATTTTTTCCAACATAAACAAATTAACCCAACTTGGAACTGAAGTTTTTGGGTACGAAACCCATTTCTCAGGATTATTCCAATTTTGAAATGTTTCTGAAGGGATTGAAATTATAGCAAAAATTGATACTGCAAAAAGTATTAACAAAATAAAAATACCAGCAATTCCTATTTTGCTTCGAAGAAATTCATTTTTTATGTCTGCCGAAGTGTTCATTTTAACTTCCTCTCCTCACTCTAGGGTCAAAATAACCATATAGTAAATCTGCAACAAAAATACTGATCAAAAATAAAACTGTGAGAATGTATGTTGAACCAATTATTATTGGTAAGTCCATTACTCCAATTGCATCGAAGTATAGTCTACCCATTCCAGGCCAGTCAAACACCGCCTCAGTTATTATTGCACCACCTAATGATCCTGATAAACTCAATGCAAGTATTGTCACAATAGGCGGAGCGGCATTTTTTAATGCGTGTTTGTAAATTATCTTTTTTTTACTAATACCCATTATTTTTTTTGCAGTAATGTAATCCTCTTGTAATACACCAACCATAAAATTTCTTACTAAATAGGCCCATGAACCAAATCCAATCATTGCAATTGTAATTAACGGAAGTGCCATGTGGTATAGCAAAGCTAGAATGTATCCTGGCTCACTCGAGTCTATGTTGGGTGTTGCTCTTGCGGGAAATATTTGATATACAAACGCAAACAGAAAAATCATTAACATTCCTATCCACCATACAGGGAAGCTGCTACTTACAATTGCAAATGTTGATGTGATTCTATCTGTAACAGATCCAATTTTGTTACTTGATGCTGCACCCAAAAATATTCCAATAATTGAGATAATTATAGTGGCAGTAGTGAATAGTAGAATTGTCCTTGGAATTTTTTCCATGAGAATATCACCTACATTTGACGAACCTGAATCACTTGTCAAGAATGTTGCATTTCCAAAATCAAGAATTAGTATTTTATACATTGTCAGACCTACTCTTTGCGGCGAATACCATGGACTGTCCAAACCAAGAGTTTTGATGCGTTCATCTATTTTTTGTTGAATAAATGCTTCAAATTCTTCTGGATTTGTAAAACTTTCAGCTATTGAAGGGTTCTCAATAATTTCTGCACGAACCTGAAACATTACACCCTGTTTCAGAATTACATCCATATTCGAGCCAACTAGTAAAACTGTCAAAAGTAATGTAATCATCAACACTCCAAACATTGTAGCCGCCCTTGTAGCTAGGTATCTTTTGAAACCCAATGTTCTAAAATTAATAATTCAGTTTATAACTTATTTTCATCTAGAGAAAACAACTTAAAAATAAGCTATTTGATCCGATCCTAATGCAGGAATTCGCAAATCCACATTCACTTAGAAATGGAATATTTGATCTTCTATCTTCGATTAATTTGGCAACAGATGATAATGTAAAATTACTTGATTACACCACCGAATTGTTCAACAAAAATGGACTATCTAGTGATTATTATGGTTATCACAATATTGATCATGAGTTAGAGGTAACATACGTCACATTACTGTCTGCAATTAATCTAGTGAATAAGGAAAAATTCTCACTGGATGATACAAAGTATCTATTTGCATCTGCGTTATTACATGATTTTGATCCATCCAAATCTGCCGATAAACCACATGAAAAAAATGTCATTCAATTTATTACAAAAGATGCGACAATACAAAATCTTTTAAAAAATGCAAATCTTGATCCTGCTATCATATGTGCATTAATCTCAAGGACCGTTTATCCTTGGGTAGGTGATACAAAAATTATTACAGAAAAACAGATGAAAAATTATTTTAATTCATCTGCCATCACAAAAAACAAACCAGAATTACATGATCATTTTAGAATGCTTGGACATTTTCTTTCAGTAGGTGACCGTGTTGGTGGTTATTCGCTTGGTGATTTTGGAAAAGCAATGGAAATGGCAAAGATGAACGCGCATGCATCTGGGTGGCATCCAGCATTAATTGTTAGAAGATCTGTTTCATTTTTTGAAGACATGCTTAACAATGATGCAGATATGTGTGAACTCCTCCTAAATGGATTACCAAAACATATGCGCAAAAACTTCCTTGATAATATTACTAGTTTTATGAAATTACGTCAAGAAGAAATTCAAATTTATAATAAATTTACTTATGAGGGGCTTGCTTTAGTTCCATGTATAGAAAAGAGTTCAAATGAAGATTTGACTGATTCATTATTGGAGATTTATCGGGAATTACCAAGACCATTACAATTTACTAGGGAAGATTTTGTTGAATCAGTACATGACACAGAAACAATTCTAAACACGTTAAGAGTTGGAAACTCGAAAGGACCAATCATTGGATTTGCAAAAGGTGGTCCACTGGAATCATATGACTTTGAAGCCAAGATTCATGATAAGAATTATGGAAAGAATAATACAATATTTCTAGAACCAATTGCAATTAAGAACGGTTATTGGGGATTTCATGGCGGTCGTGAAATTCGTCAATTGTTCTTGATGCAAGTTCACTCTAAAGGCTACAAATACATGACTAGTTTTGCAATGCGAGATGTAATACAGCATAGAATTAACAATGAAAACAACATTGAATTCGTAAAAAAGTTTGATCCTGAAAAATGGGATTACTATAGAGTTGCCTCTTAGATGAAGATTATCTATTAGTTAGTTGTATAATACGTATGGGTTCCACTAAGGAATTAATCCAATCTGGGAAGAAATACCTTGAAGAAGGTAAATTTAATGAGGCCTTAGATTGTTTTGAACAATTATTAGTTTCCGATCCTCAAAATCCAAATTTACTTAATTTAAAAGGTGTTGCACTACGTAGTCTTGGCAGATACGACGAAGCATTAGAATGTTATAATAAATCTCTTGAATTAGATCCACGAGATAAAGCATCGTCATAGACAATAACAAAATTACTAATGCATATAGTTTAGTGAATATTATAAAAAAGTGTATGAAGAAAATATTCAACGAGATGTTGGAGAATGCTGCAGAATTATGTGATGTACAAGAATTTGTAGAGGCGATTAAAATCTATGATAAGATATTAGATGAAGATCCAAAAAATGTTGGTGCATTAGTAGACAAAGCTGCCACGTTACAAAGAATTGGTAACAATAAAAAATCATTAGAATTGTTTGATCTTGCATTAGAAGTAAGTCCAAAAAATGTTGATGCAATAATTGGGAAAGGCTCAATTTTGCATGCCTTAGAAAAATATGATGATGCAATCAATCTTTATGATCTGGCACTTAAAATTAATAACAAATTTGCATTAACATATGCCTACAAAGGATTGGCATTAGGTGAACAAGGAAAAATAAATGACGCATTGAAATATTTCAAGAAAGCGTTATCAATTGATAAAGATCTTGAATTAGCTAACATTAGTAAAGAAACCGCATTGAGACTATTAGACTCAAAAAAAATTAAAAAATAGAAACGTCGCCAGGTGCAGGCTCTCTTTTCTGCTCATTTTCATGGAATTCGAAAAAATCCGCATGATCTGTTTTTTGGTGATTTTGCAGTTCTTTTATACTTTCAAACATAATATGGCATAAAAAGCACTTTGGCTTATCTTCATCAACTAAAGGCAGAACCATGTAATCTGTAAATTGTCATGTTTTATATTTTGATCAAAACCATGAGTTTCATGTTTGAAAGTATGATTGGAAAATCCACAGCAATTGATCGTGCTGTTGCAGGCGAAGAACTCACATTTGATGATGGAATGGAACTAATGAATTATGAAAACATTCACATGATTGGAGCAACTGCCGAATTATCTAGGCAAAAACTGGTAGGAGATGATGTCACATTCACAGCATCATATTACATGAATTACACAAATGTATGCGCTGCAAGTTGTCAGATGTGTGCATTCTACAGAAAAGGCGATGAAGATGACGCATACACATTATCACCAGAAGAGATTGAAAAACGTGTTTCATCTGCAGAACAGTTAGGTGCAACAGAAGTACACATTGTTGGAGGGTTTCATCCAGATTTACCACTTGATTACTATGAAGAAATGATGAGAGCAATAAAACAAAAACACAATGACCTAACAATCAAGGCATTTACCGCAGCAGAGATTTTTTATTTATCAAAGCTTACAAAAAATTCTATTAAAGAAATTCTTAGTAGACTAAAAACCGCCGGACTTGATTCAATGCCAGGCGGAGGTGCAGAGTTATTTCATCCAGAAATTAGGAATAAAATTGTAAGGGGAAAATGTACTGGTCAAGAATGGCTTGATACAATTGAGATTGCACATAACCTAGGAATAAAAAGTAATGCAACAATGCTTTATGGGCATATAGAAAAACCTGAGCACATCATTGATCATTTAATCAAGATTCGTGAACTACAAAAAAGAACTAACGGGTTTCTTACATTCATACCATTAAAATTCAGTCTTGACAATACAGAGTTAGAAAACGAGCACAAAGTTACGCAAGAATGCTCATCACTATACGATCTTAAAGTTATTGCGTTATCACGTCTTATGCTCGCTGGTGCCTTGAATAATATTTCTGTCTATTGGGTAGCATATGGTAAAAAACTGGCACAAGTTGCATTGTGTAACGGTGGAAACGACTTGGTTGGAACTGCATTTTCTGAAGAAATTTATCGTGCAGCCGGCAAACCAACAAATTCGTCATTAATTGAGTTATCAAACTTGGTAAAAGAGATCAAGAGAAACCCGATTCAGAGAAATACATTTTTTGAGCACATTCAGCATTTCAAGTAGCAGGTTTTTTCTCGGTTTTTTTTGCACCGCCTTTTTTCTTTCTTCTTGCACCAAAACTAATCAGAACAAGTAGAAATCCAACACCGATTAAAATTCCAGAAAGTGTCTTAGAGTCAGTGTTTTGCTGCTCTTCCATAAGAAACTCTAATTCCTCCTCAGGAGTCATTCCGCCCTGACCTATTGGCGTAGCCTCGCCAAGAACGGCGGATAATGCAATACCCACAATAATCATCGCCAGTCCTCCAACCAGAATTTTCTTATCAACGAGCATTTACAGTGATTGGGTATCTGCATAATTTAAGAAAAGCGAAAAATGATGGCTAGTCGGATCAGACTTATCACATAGTGTGAGTAATTGAAAAAAATGGCAGGGTACAGAAAGGGCAGAAAATATGCAGAGACATGGATGAAAAAAGCCGAAAGAGCATATGGTATTGATGCACATTTAAAAAACAAAAAATATCAGAAATCATATGTCTGAATTACCACATTTTTCAAGTAGGGCATTTTTGGCACCAATGGCAGGTGTGAGTGATCCTGCATTACGGTTAATCTGTAAAAAGATGGGTGCTGGTCTCGTTGTGACGGAATTAACCAGTATTCATGCAATTATTGCAAAAGAACAGCAATTAAAAACTCAACTGAAAAACATCACAGAATTTTTGGAATTTTCTGAAAAAGAGCGTCCATTATCAGTACAATTGTTTGGCTCTGATCTTGTTGCACTGGAAAAGGCAACAAAGATTGTAGAGCCATTCTTTGACATAATTGATTACAATATGGGCTGTCCTGCACCACACATAACAAAGCAGATGGCAGGTGGTGCACTTTTACAAAATTCTGATTTAACACGTAAAATTTTCCGGACAATGGTAAATTCAACAAGTAGACCAGTGTCATTGAAAATGCGCATAGGTGTTTCTGATTCCAACAAGTTGCTGTTCAAGGAAATTGCAAAAATCGCAGAGCAGGAGGGAATCAAAATGATCACACTTCATCCTAGAACTGTCTCACAGGGATATTCTGGTCATTCTGACTGGAGTATGATAAAGAAACTAAAAGAAATAGTTGAAATTCCAGTTGTCGGAAACGGCGACATTACAACTCCTGAAATTGCCAAAAGCATGATTGAGNAAACTGGATGTGATTATGTTATGATAGGNAGAGGTGCAATGGGNAATCCATTTATTTTTGAACAGATTAACGACTATCTGAAATATGGGGTCTACAAAAATTATAACTTCTCTGACAGACTGGAAGCATTTCTGGATTATGTTGATGCAACATCAAGATACAAAATAAAATTTGTAAACATAAAGGAACAGGCAATTCGATTCACAAAAGGGACTGTCGGTGGCAGTGTGTTACGAAAACGACTTACAATAACCAAAGATATAGATGAATTGAAAGAAATTCTGATACAAACAGTTTCAGTCTAGCGGTTCTGAAATTTTAATCTCAAATTCAGGCACCAGATCTTTTTCACGTGCCATTTCAAACATTTTTCGGATTGATTTCTCTCCACCATCTCCCATGTTAACTGTAACAGGGTTAACATACATTTTGACAAATTTTTCTATCAGTTCTTCTGATTTTCCTCTACTATACTGCATTGCATATTCCAATGCATCTTTATCATGGTCCAATGCAAATTCAATTGAATTTTTCAGATACGTATCAAATTTTTTGATTGTATCCTTGTCAAATTTGTTGCTCATAACGTTAATTCCAAGAGGAACAGGTAATCCATCTGTTTCTTTATCCCACCATTCACCAACATCAAGTATTTTCATAATCCCTTCCTGTTCAAATGATAACTGCGTCTCATGAATAACCAAACCGACATCAACCTGACCTGTTTTAACTGCATTTGGTATTTCACTGAAATTCATTTCTACATAATCAAATTTTCCAATCATCAACTGCAATAGCAAAAATGCAGATGTCATTTTTCCAGGTATGGCAATCTTGGATTTTTTTATTTCATCTATTGTCATATGTTTTGTTGCAGTGACAATTGGGCCGTAACCTATTCCAAAACTTCCCCCACTTCTAAGGATTGTGTAGTTCGGAATGTATGCACATGCATGAACCGAAACAGCAGTGACGTCAAGTTCTGGATTCTTTGCTCTGGAATTAAGATCTTCTATATCACCTATTACATGTTTTACAGTAAAATCATCAGATTTTATCTTGCCAGTGAGCATGGCATAAAACATGAACGCATCATCTGAATCAGGGGTATGCCCAACAGAAATTTCCACAATTTATCATCAAAATTTGGTAATAAAAAACATTAGAATTAACAAAATCAACGGTGGTTTAGTGCAAAAAGCTTTTCAAACTGTTCATATGTAATAAGTTATGATATGTGGTAACTGTGAGAAGCGCAAACATTACGAATGTATAGATTGTCAGAACAATCATACAACTGAGTTATGTGATTGCGATTGTCATAAAACCGCGCAGCATAATCACGAACAATAACTATAATTATAAAAATACTCATTTTGATTTTGTATGAACATTGATTCACACACCGATGATGAGATAAGGGATATTCTAAATATGAAAAAAGTTGCAGTAATTGGAATGTCAAAATATAATGAAAAAGCTGCACATTTTGTTCCAAAGTATTTACTTCAGAACGGATATGATGTTACCCCTGTCAATCCTACAGCTGAGGAAATCCTTGATAAAAAATGTTACACAGAGGTAACTGAAATTCCATATGATGTAGACATTGTAGACATATTCAGACCATCTGAAGACATACCTTCTGTAATTAACGGCGTGTTAAAGAAAAAACCCAAAGTGATGTGGTTACAAGAAGGAATTCATAATCCCGATGCAGAACAGTTAGCAAGAGATTCAGGAATAGATGTCATATTCAACAGATGTATGCTTGCAGAGCACCAACGATTGATGTGATATGTCCTCGTTCAAGTTATTTTTTGAGGAATTACTAATTCTAGTAGAGAAATATGAGAAAAAACAAGTTATGATCAAAGTTGAGAGTGAGCCGGATTATGAATTTATAAAAATTTTTGGTGAAAAAATTGACTCGATACTAAGAGCCAAGACTGGTCTTAATGATGTATCAGAATTGGCATACACCACTGCTGAACATCATCCATACTGGGCATTACTTTACAATTGTTCAGAAATATCAAAAACCCTTCTTGAAAAATGGAATGATAAAATTACATCTGAAGAAATGAACGAGATTAAGTGGCATATCAAAGAGATTGAAAATAGTTGTAAAAAATTAGAAGACACGTCACAATAATTCTATCAACTGAAGTCAGAGATAAATAACATATCATTAGAATTCATTCATGGTAATCAAGATAGGAATAATAGGAAAAACCAATACTGGAAAAACCACTTTTTTTAATTCGGCAACACTATCTTCATCTGAAATTTCTACATATCCATTTACAACTAAAACACCCGAATCATCTGTTGCTAACGCAATTACTTTGTGTGTTCATATGGAATTTAATGTTCAAGACGAACCAAATAATTCCAAATGTACAGATGGTTGGAGATATGTACCAGTTGAATTAATTGATCTGCCTGGATTGATCAAGGATGCATGGAAAGGGAAAGGTCTTGGTAACCAATTTTTATCAATCGCAGCACAATCTGATGCATTGTTACACGTAGTTGATTGTTCGGGAAGTATTGATGCATCTGGAAAAATCTCCGAGGCAGGTACTGGTGATCCAGTATCTGATTTTGCAGACATTGAAGAGGAATTAATAATGTGGTATCAAAAAATTTTAGAGGGTAATAGGGATAAGGTATCAAAAAATATTAACTCTGGAACTGAGTTAGTTGATGCATTTACTGAGCTCTATATGGGAATTGGAGTTAAAAAGAATCATGTCATTACCGCATTGAAAACATCTGAATTAGAGGAAAAAAAGTTTGATGATTATGATTCACAAGATACGAAGCAGTTTGCAAAGATACTCAGAAAGATTTCCAAACCAACACTGATTGTTGCAAATAAAATTGATGTCCCAGGTGCTGATAAGAATTTCAACCGGCTTCGTGAAAGATACAACGAAGTAATTACTGTTCCAGCAAGTGCAGACAGTGAATTGACACTTAGACGTGCTGAACAACAGAATCTAATCAAGTATTCACCTGGTTCTGAACAATTTGAAATTGTTAATCCTGAAAAACTAAATGATAAACAAAAAAAGGCACTTGATTTCATCAAAAAAGATATCATGGGTGAATACATGAGAACCGGTGTTCAGTTTGCAATCAATGTCACTGTATTCAAATTATTAAAAATGAACTCTATCTATCCTGTTGCTAATGAAGATACTCTTTCTGATAAAAAAGGCAGAGTACTACCAGATCTAATTTTAGTTAAGGAAGGCGCAACCATAAAAGATCTTGCAAATGAAATTCACACAGGTTTATCAAAGGGGCTATTATACGGAAAGGACCTGCGTTACAATCTTAGATTACCAACGCACTATCAATTACGAGATAGAGATGTGATATCTTTAGTTAGTGCAACAAAGAAATCTACTGGGTAAAATTAATGATGTACTAATGGAATCTGTAAATTTTGTAATCTTGGGTGATCAGTCAATTGCAACTGAATTCGGAAAAAAAGGTACCTCCACTGATCTAACATTGTTTGACAGAAAGGAATCAGAAAAAATATACACATTTGTTACTCCAAATGGATTTCCAGAAAAAATTCAGCCTTTATTTCAGGCAATCGCATTAGCTGAATATGTAATATTTCATGTAACTGCGCTTGACAAATTTATTGGCGAGCAGATTCTTGCATTGGATGCACTTGGAAAAAAAGATGGTGTGTTAAGTCATTCATATGATGTTGATGAATCAAGACTTGATTTGATGATAAAAGGGACTGTGATTGAGGGATACAAAAAAATTGAAAAAGACAAAATCAGAGAAGATCTTGCAAACTTTGCTGTAATAAAAAAAGATGGCAAAACAAGTATTGTAATTGATCACACGTTTGATGTAAAAGGAGTAGGTACTGTTGCATTAGGGAAGGTTTTATCTGGAAAGGTCACACAGTATGACAAGATTTTACATCATCCCTCTAAAACTGAGGCAATGATAAAGTCAATTCAGATGCATGATGATGATGTAAAAGATTCTGTTTGCCCTGCAAGAGTAGGATTATCCTTGAAAAACATAAAGCATGATGAGATTACACGTGGTGATATACTATCAAATGATTCTGAAATTAACGTTGCCACGGAAATTACAATTAATTTTAAGCAAAATCAGTTTTTCAAAGAAACTATTTCTGAAAACCAAATGTGTCTTGTGAATATCGGGCTTCAAATAAAGGCTGCAAAATTTGCATCTATTTCCCCTGTAAAACTAATCTTTGAAAAACCAGTTGTAATAATGCCTGACGATGTGTGTGTACTATTAAAACCAGAATCAAATTCAGTTCGTATTATTGGAAGTGGTGCTCCACAATGAAACCTGTAAGAGCATGCCCAATATGTCCTGAATGTGGCTCCAAAAAATTTGAGAGACTAAAAGTTGACTCGATAAAGGTTCAGTGTTCAAATTGCAAAAAAATCATTCCACTTTAGATCCTAGAAAACCACTATACTATTATCTCTTAAACTTCTAATTGATTTATGCCGTATGGCTATGATAAAACCAGAACAGAGAGACGATGTTAAAAATTGTCAGAAATTATTGTATGTTTTTGAGGTAGGTAAACTTTGTATCGAATGTGCCAGAAAAGAGCCAAAAAAATAGATTAAAAATATTTTTTAAAACCATTTTTCTAGAGTTTGACTTTTTTTCTCTAAATTCTTTTTTAGTCTGTTTAGCGACGAGTCTATTCTATCACGTGAGAAACTTCTTTCGTTAGATAAATAGTCTGCTATTCCATCATAATCAATTTTACCAAACTCAATTTTATCAACTTTGGCAATTTCAGGTTCTAGAAAGATCTTGCGTATTGCGTTAAAATCAATCTGTTCTAACTGTTCTTGAATCTGGGCAACATCCTCCAATCTTCCATTTTCTTTTATCATTTTGATTGCAGTTTTAGGACCAATTCTTTCGAATCCGTCTGGATTAAAATCAGTACCAATCAAAATTCCAATATCAATAAGCTGTTCGCGTGTAACTCCAAGTGCATCTAGATTTTTTTTATAGTTAATAATTTCTGGTTCAATATCGATGTACGTATTTCTGTTGGGAAGTTTTCTTCTCCCACTATTTGTAAAATTTCTAACTAGATTTTTTGCTCCAAATAGTATGGAATCAAAGTCTTGGCTTGCAGCAACGTCAGCCATTCCATTTTTTGTTAGAAGTGCAGCTGTTGCTTCACCTTCAGATGGTGCTTGGATATGTGGAATTCCAAATAAATCCAAAAGATGTTTTGAATCGTCAACCATCCCATCTCTCATTGACGTTGTCTGCTGTGCATATTTTCTGGCGTCCTCCATTTTTCCTTCAGACAATGCTTTTTCATATTTTACAGTGGCATCTTTTTTGATTCGTTTTCTATGTTCAATCTCTGCTGATTTCAGTGATGGTGGTTTTCCATCAAAAATGTATACTGGTTTTATCCCTAACGACAAAAAATTGATATTTCTATAAAATAACCCTGTCATGTGACTAGTAACTCTACCCTGTGAATCTGTTAACTGCATTCCATCTGGACCACGAATTATTGCTAGAAATTGATAAATTGCATTATAAGCGTCGATTGCTACAATTTTGTTTGTAAATGACTCGAGTTTTGTTTTCTCACGAATTAGTAGTGGTTTTAGATCTAATCCCATATCTATACTAAAATTTGCATGTTTTTTTTGTTTACTATTTTAATCGATTCACTATTTTAGGGCTAATTACAAAATATTTCGTCGGGATAGCCAAGCTCGGTCCAAGGCGGACGCCTCGAAATCTCAAAACAGGATAGCGTCTGTGCATTGCACACGGGGGTTCAAATCCCTCTCCCGGCGATAATCATTTAGGTATCTGCTTTAATTTCTTCTTTTTTCATCCACAGTGTTTTTTCTTTGTGGTCAATGAGATGAATTCCCATATCTGAAATTTTATCTCTTATTGTGTCAGCCTCTTCAAACTGTTTATTTTTTCTACATTCTTCTCTTTTTCCAATTAATTCAAAGACAGACTTTATTTCGTCATCTGTTGCTTTAATCAATTTTAGACCTAAGACATCTAACATGTATTCTAATATCGGCATTGCCATGCCTGTAATATCTTTTGTAATTTTTTCTTCTGCAGCAAGTCCGTTAATAATTTTTATCATGTTGAAGAATTCAGTTAGTGCCAGTGGTGTATTAAAATCATTTTCTATTGCGGCGTCAAACTTTTGTTTTGAATTTAAAATATCTGATGAAATACTATCCAAACCACCTATTCCATCAGCTAATCGTAATTCATAGTAGCATGTTTCTAACTGCCTCCATTTCACAAGATTTTCCTTTAGAAGTTCTTCAGTGTAATCAATCGGTTTTGAATAATGTCCAGAAAGAGAAAAAAGCCTGATTATGTTTGGACCCCAATTCTCTAACACATGTCGAACAGTTTTCACATTTCCTAATGACTTGGACATTTTTTCCCCGTTAATTGTAATCATGCCAGCATGCATCCAAATTTTTGCAAAAGGTTTTCCAGTAAATGATTCCGATTGTGCAATCTCATTTTCATGATGAGGAAATATTAGATCACGACCACCACCATGGATATCAAAATTTTCACCCAGATATTTGATACTCATTGCCGAACATTCAATATGCCAGCCTGGTCTGCCTGAACCCCATGGACTATCCCAAACTGGTGAGGAATCAGAAAATTTCCAAAGAGCAAAATCTAGTGGGTTATTTTTTGATTCATCAACTTCAATCCTAGACCCACTTTCTAACTCCTCAATGTTCTTTTTTGATAATTTTCCATATTCAGAAAACTTTGAGACACTGAAATACACACCATTCTTAGCGGTGTAGGCAATTTTTTTTGTAATTAAATCTGAAATGAGGCTTATCATATCTGGTATGTGTTCAGTTGCTTTTGGATACTCTACAGCTCTTTTGATATTTAGTGCATCAAATTCTTCGAAATAATTTTCAATGTATTTTTTACTAACTGAATCTGTTGAGGTAGCAGTATCAGATGCTTTTTTAATTATTTTATCATCTACATCAGTAAAATTTTGAATTAGATCAACGTCATTACCATTTGCTTCGAGAAACCTGCGTAATGTATCAAAAATGACAATTGTCCTTGCATGACCAATATGTGCATCGTCATATACCGTGACCCCACACAAGTAAATTCTAATTTTCTCATCAATTAGTAACTGTTTTCTACTGTTGCTTAATGTATCGTGAATTACTAATCCAGTCATATGTTTGCTTAAAGATGTTCAGGTGTTATTCGTTTATGTTCGCTTTTTTTGTATAATTGGTAGATTTTCTCTACAGTCTCACTTTCGATTTTAGTTTGGCTGACAGTTTCATCAACGGATAATTTTTTGTCAATAATGCAGTATAATATACAGTCAATTTCATCATATGTGGCACCTATTTCTGATTCAGCAACATGGTTTGGCCACAAATTTGGGCTGCTTTTCTTTGTAATTATATTATTTGGCAATCCAAGTTCTTTTGCAATTTGTCTTATTTGGGTTTTGTATAGTGATACAATTGGCAGTAGATCAGCCGCACCATCACCAAATTTTGTGAAATACCCTATGTTGAATTCGCTTTTGTCACTTGAACCTAGGACTAAAAGATTTTTCGAGTTTGCATAATAATACAAAAGATTTTTTCTAATTCGAGCTCTAAGATTCCCTAATGCAAGATCATTAGGTTCCAAGACATTGTAGTATTCTCTGTGAATTGAATTAATGTCAATTAATTTGTAATTAATTCCAAGCGTATCTACAATTTTAATCGCATCTTCAGTTTCTTCTTTTGGGGAAATTTTTGAATCTGGCATTATTAGTGCAAGTGTTTTTTCTTTCATTGATTTAGCACAAAGATATGCTATAACTCCAGAATCAATTCCACCACTCAAACCAAAAATAACTCCATCTTTATTATAATTATTACATTTTTGAATTATTCCAGTTTGAATGCTCTTGCTTAATTCGGCATAATTTAGATTTTTTATTTCGTTTAGAATATCTTCATTCATAACTGTAATTTATGATAATCTCATTAAAAGTATACTAAATTTTTAGAACTTTATTCTTAAATGTCGATATAAATCCCATCATCTTTTATATCAATTTCATATTTTTGTAATTTAACACCTTTCAAATAATCCAGTAATTCACCAGTCTTAATATTATAATGCCAGAAATGTAGTGGGCATTCTACAATATCGCCCTCAATTTTTCCTTCAGGTGCAATTGAACCATCTTGATGAACACAAACTGAATCTAGTGCATGATATCCATCCTGATTAAAAATAGCAATTTTTTTCCCACCAATTTCAAACTCCTTACTTTTTCCAGATTGAATTGTACCTTTCTCAGCTATTTTTTTCCATGCCAACTTGATCACATGTTTTATACTTGATTATTTAATATTATATTTTACAAAATAATGTGGGTGGAATCAAGAAAAATTGCACCCCCGTAGATCATTCATGTAGAATTAGACAAAGACAAGCATTACTGGAATGGGCATATGATCCCTTTATCTAAAAAATGATTATATTGATATCCAAAAATCAACTCATTAAATGGATAAAAATAAAAAATTCAAAACTATCATACCTGAAATTTTTAAGATAAGTACTAAAATTAGATTTGTGGCAATAATTGATTTGAATGGAAAAATTGTTATTTCTGAAATGAAGCCTGATTTACAGTCTCTTTTAAAGAAATCAAACGAAGAAAAGTTCTGTGAACATGTTGCAGTTAGGCGTGATATGAGACATGAATTTGACGGCAAATTAGGCAAAGTCAGTTATGTTCATGTTGAGCGTGAGAATATAACGCAATTTGTGACCTATTCAAAATCACACTCATTTTTTATCACTTTAGAACCTGAGATTAAAAGTAATGTTAAAGCATCTATTATCATGAAAACCAAAAAAATTATTTTAACATTAAAATAATTAATTTTTAACAAAAAATCATGCCTACAAAAAAAATTCTAATTGACGAGATGGACGATGGAATGGATGAAAAATTATCTGAATTAGGTTTTGATGCATTTAGTGTTAAAAAACTACGTCTTGATGGAAAAAAGCTTCATACTGATTACTCAATAATTAATTATGCTAAAGATCATGATATGATTCTCATAACAAGAGACACTGAAAGTGGTCAAGCATGCGAAGAAAACGATTTACCTTGTATCTTACTTGATAATAATGAAATATTTAAAATTGTTCTAGCAAAGCTAAAAGAATTATAGTATTACGTTTTACAGGCACTAGATCTTTTTAGAATTATTGTGATGTTTTCTAATCTTATGAAATAAGTTATGGGATGAAAAAATAGCTAATCCTGCTAATGCTAAACCAGCAAAATTTCTAACTGTCATTGCAAAACTAGGTTCTTGGGCTATAAGTGACATATCAAATACTACATAGAAGTTATCAATCAGCCAGAATGACATTGTTACCCAGGAAAATATTCCAGCAATCATATAACCAAGTCTAGTTTTTTTCGATACAAACATCATTGCAAAGAGAATTGTTACATACCATACAGATGATGCAACTAACCATGAAATTTCATAAACTTCTTGCCTATCATCCATCCAATAATACGTACTTCCAAGAAATGCCATTGTCATTAAGGTTATAATGAGAATTTTTTGATTTATTGAAAAAGTTGTTCGTTCATGAAATTCAGTTGGGATATTTTTCTTTTCAATTTCTTTCATGTCTTTTATTATTCCATTTTATAATTAATATTTTATCTATGAAATTTTTAGAATTTTACTAGAAGTTAGCACTAGAAATGTTTATTAGGCATTACGTATCTTATAAACCACATTGGTTTACATTAGAAAAAAAAATGTTAAGAACGTTGATTATTTGTATTTAGTAAAAAGCACATGGGATAAAATTCACAAGACATCAAGACAGGAAACAATCAAGTATTTAGGCGCAATTAATAATGTAACACAAGAAGATATACCAGAAGAATACAGAAACGATCCAAAAATCCAGGCGTTTCTATTACAAAACACGCCAAAAGACAGAGAAAAAAGAGAAAAAATAATTGAAAAATTACAGCTACAGATCTTTACATCTTTAACGGAAGGTGATCTAGATGGTGCAAAAAAAATCTACAGAGCATTTTTGGGAGATAATTCGTTAGATCAGTTTTATGAAAAAATTCTAAATCCTGTAATGGATAGAATCGGTACAATGTGGTCAAATGGAATTCTTTCTGTTGCAACTGAACATGTATCAAGTAACATTGCACATAGTCTTGTAAAGATAATTGCAGAGGAGAAAAAAGGGAGATCGCTTTATGGGAAAGTAGTTCTAACAACACCAGTAGGGGAAGAGCATAACTTAGGATGTAGTGTCATGGAGTCATTTTTACTCACTAAGGGCTTCACCACATTTAATCTGTCACCGTCTACACCCGCTGAGTCTGTTTTGAATTTCATGAAGAGTGTAACTCCTGACGCAATAATTATTTCAATTACATTGTCTGATAGCATTCCTTCTGGTCAAAGGTTGACTAAAAAGATTCGAGAAATTTACAAGAGAATTCCAATATTTGTTGGTGGGCAAGCCTTCAAAAATGGCTCTAAATCTAAATTTGATGCAAGTGTGATTAAAGATAATGATGCATTGGGTCAATTACCTAAAATATTAAAAGCAAAAAAGAAAAATTAGTCGCTGCCCTTTCCACCTTCAGCATATTCTGATTTATTAAAATCAAATTATTGGTTCTCCAAGTGCTGCATATTACTAAACATGTTTTTTTAATTGATTTATATCCACATCACTGATCTAAAAAAGTTAGCACTATATGATAAAATTAACACTATAATTATATATGATGTACGATGAATATGGTTATGGGAGCATCATGCAAAGGAATCTGCATTCAAATGAAGCACAGTCCAGTTCCAAACGCAAAAAAATATGAGTTTGGATTAAAGAGATGCAGTTGGTGTGAAGTTTTCTTAGCTACTGATGAAATCAGATGTCCATGCTGCAAAATGATCTTAAGGACAAAATCTAGAAATAAGAAAAAATTACTCTCAGAAAGTACTCCAAGAACAGATAACGATACAAGTTTTAGTTTGGCATAAAATAAATTTAGAGTGACGGATGATTAAGCTTATGAAAAGTAAACCGGTAGTGATAATTGGTGCTGGTATTGGAGGTCTTACAACAGGCACACTATTAGCAAAAAAAGGTGTATCTGTGGAAATATTCGAGAAGAGTAAACAAATTGGTGGCAGAACAGCTGCAGTAACATATAGAAATCATATTTTAGATAATGGATTTCACATCATGCCGTTCTATAAAAAATCAGCAATATACGAAGTAATGAAAGAAGCCAACATCGAATCTAGATTAAAATTAGCAATAGTAAGTGATATTGCATTTTACGATGGCTCAGGTTTTCACAAATACCCAAAAGGTATCACAGATATTCTCCAGATGTCATTAATTCCATTTAAAAGTAGATTATCATTACTCAAAATTTTATTACCTATGGCATTTACCAGTATCGATAAAACAGAAGAACTTGATAAGATACCATTAACTGAAGTTACAAAAAAATTAGACGATCATTCAAAACGTTTCTTTGATGCAGTTTGCATGCTAGCATTTGCTGACACTCCAGATCACATTTCACTTGGTGAATTTGCAAGAACAATAATTCGAGCAAATCCATTTAAAGGTGGAACAAGCGAATTTGCCTACCCTGATATGGGTGGTTATGATAGAATTTCACATGTAATGGCAGATTACATAAGGGAAGCCAAGTCTGACATTCATCTTGGAAAATCAATTAAGAAAATTTCGATTTCAGATGGCAAAGTCAATGGCGTAATACTGAATGATGAATCATTCATGGAAACTGACTGTGTAATTGTGTCCTACCCTGCATATCACGCAATAAATCAATTATTTGATGATGGAATTTTTGATAATGAATTCATTCAGAAAATTAACAGGCTTGATAAAACAACGTCTGTTGTGGAGGTTCATTTTGCATTATCGAAACAAATTGATTCTAGGCAAGTTGTTTTTCCAGTGGGAAAGGATTATGCATCAAAAGGAATATTCTTTATTTCTAACATAACTCCATCAGTATCTCCATCTGGGGAGCACCTGTTAATTGTTGGTACACCAGTGAAACCAGAAGAAACTGATAACCCATTACGTATTAAAGAAATTGTAACACAGATGAAACAAGAGCTCTCTGAAATATACCCCGAGTTTAATTCATCTTTACTTTGGGAACGTGCAATGGCATGGAAACTCGTTGAGGCAATAGTCAAAGAACCTGGCTTAGTTTGGAAAAATAAAATGCCACATTCAGTTGAGAACATAGATGGATTATTTTTTGTCGGCGATTCAACTATTAGCTATGGTATAGGAACTGATTCTGCCGCACATAGTTCAATTTTAGCCCATCCAAAGATTATGAAACACCTAGCAAAGTAATTAATTTGAATTACTTTTGGCGTAATCAACAAATTCATTCATTACATTATTCATTTGTGTTTTAATTTTTCCTTTTGCAAATATTCCAAGTAATTTTAAACTACCGTGCAGTATGAAATCAACTTTTATTGTAATTTTAGTTTTAATGCCTATCTTCTCATACGTTTCATCAAAACTACTTCCTTTGGCAGGTCCATCAAGCATTGTTACTATGTGTCGATCTGGTTTTATTACAACATGTTCGGTCAGAACAGTTGCAGTTCTACCCAAGAAATTTATCGTCTCGTAAATTTTTGTATTTTTCTCACTCTTTTCTACTATCTCTAGTTTTTCAAAGTAATTTGGAAGTATTTTTGTAAAATTTTCATAGTTTGTACTGATTTCAAAAATCAAGTCTCTATCGACATTTACAATTTTTACAAATTCAAATTTTGGCATACAGATATTTTTTTTCGTGGCAATTAAAATTGTTAAGGTATCATAATAGTTGGCACTAGTGGAAAAAATAGGCACGTGCTTTATATATGATTTTAAGGGCAGAATTTCTATTGAAACAAATCTTTGGTTTAATGGCAGGGATATTTCTTATCACTGCATTTGTTGGATACGCTGATGCGGCCAATGTTCCAGCTTGGGTTAAAAACAATGCTGGATGGTGGTCAAGTGGTCAGATAGACGATCAAGCATTTGTTTCTGGAATACAGTTTCTAATTGAAGAAGGTTTAATCACGGTTCCATCTACAACAAGGAGTGCATCAACTTCTGATAGTATACCAGACTGGGTGAAAAATACAGCTGGTTGGTGGTCAAACGATGAAATATCAGAGAATGACTTTATCAATGCAATACAATATTTGATAAAAACTGGAATTATGAGTGTTAGTGCAAGTTCAGTGGGTGACGATATGAAACAGCCATCACAATATCAAGAACCAAAAACACAATCCTCAAGCACAGTTAACAAAACTGGCGATGATTCATTAGATCAAATGCTTGTAGTATGTCAAAGTGAGGAAAATCCAAGATTAGTCAGAGATTGTGAAAAGGCAATAAAGGAGGAATACAATCTTAAGCAATACAAAGCTAACAGCACATCATACCAAGTAGGACCAATTACATATTATTATGCACCAGATTGGCAGGAAGAAACTAAAGGTGTTCTAAAGCAGTACAATAATATTTCTTATACTGCCACTGGACAAGCTCTACTTAATCTCAAACTTTTAGCTGAAAATACAGGTTCATCTAGTAATGTAACAATGACATGTACCAGTCCATCTCTCTGTAACTATAACGTATGGGATGGTGGACACAAATGGGTAAACTCTGGTTCAGACTTTACATCAGGAAATGTCGTTCTCAAAGAAGGGCAAAACAGATTCCTCAATATTCTATGGGGACCAGCTATAGGTTATGGCAGTTATGAGGACTTTATCTATGATTCTGGGAAAGATTATTCATTAAAAATACAAGAACCATTTGGTAGTCTAGACTTACCATTGAATCTAGTTGTAGTTCCATAGTATTAACATTCAAGTAATATAATGACTGATATAATCTGGGGAACCGTAACAAATGTTATTGCAAATAATAAATTCGAAATTAATGTAACTCATAGAAAAGATGAGAATACGAATAGATATGATGACAATGAGACAGTTATTTTTACTGAAATTGATATAATGAGTTTACCAGCTGACCCTAGTTTACGAACAATTCAACAAATTGAAGATGCAATAAAAGGCAAATTCATCAAGTGTGAGGTTGTAACGCGATGTGATGATAAAACGTTGAATTGTAAGGTCTTTCATTCAGGCGCAGGTGGCTATTAATTGGTTAATCATTGGACACCAATCTATCTAAAGAAGAATCAAAAATTTGAATTTATTGACGAATTGGCTAGTGGGTCAATCCCAGCATTAATTCTTAAAAAAGCGTTTTCACTGAAAACTTGTAAGAAGATTATTGAAAAAATTTTAGATTTTAATTATGTTTCCAATGGTCCAGGGATTGAAAAGAAAATTGGTGTATCTTTAAATTCATTTATTAATCAAAAAGGCACATATTTTGAAAAAACTCGATTCATAGAAAAAAAACTTGAGCGATATTTTCCTTATAATGAAGATCCAAGAACCTTGATGCAAAATATATTGTCAACTGTGTTTTCAATGGAAACTAGAATTGCAAAAGAAAATAACTCAAATTATTCAAAGGGTGTTTTTAGATTTCATGGAACTAATGAATCATTCAAAATTCATAGAGATTCTGCACATTATGAAGCAGTTGGTTACCAAGTATCAAAGATTCCATTACAATTTTCTGCGGTGTTACATTTACAGCCAGCTGAATATGGAGGTGAATTAGTTATATACAGAAAAATTTGGAAACACAGCGATGAAAAGTATAGAACTCCATATTTTGGTTATTCAGAAAAAGTTGTTCATGATATAGAATCTATAAAAATTAAACCTGAAACAGGTGATATAGTAATCATAAATCCAATTCACTATCATGCAATTTCTAAAATCAAAGGAAAGCACTATAGGATAAGTACAGGATTCTTTTTTGCCCCAACTGATGAACAAACACTGACATGTTGGGCCTAAGTCAATTAACAAATATCTCTATTGTATCATATTTCTTTTTTGATTTAGACAAATCTCTTAGGATTTCGTCTGATTCAATTTCTATGCCTTTTAATGAATCTTGAACCATGGGTCTATATTCTGTATATGCGCCAGTCACACCTGAAAAACGTACTAAATGAATTTCATCCATAATTCCAAGTATTTTGAATGGTATTTTCATAACTTCTACATCTCCTTCTGGTTTAATTGAAATCTTGAATTCTTTTTCATGAAAAATTGCAGTTCCATGGATATTTTTTTTCCTAATAGAAGTAAGTTTTATATCAAATTTTATTGGAGGTTTAGGTTTTTCCATGGCACAATTCATTTTTTTGAATATATAATTAAAAAACTGTCGAGTCAAAGTTAGCACTATGACTTTCTACGTTATATTATCGAACAGGCTAAATTGTTGTAATGAATAAAAAAATTCCAGTATTGATTATGGTAATTGGTGTATTATTATTAATCCCATCAACAGCATTTGGTCATAAACTTATTCCTACAAATGGTTCAAATGATTCATTAGAAAATGGATTAATGATCAGTGATCATATGATATCATGGGCTGTATATGAAGAGCTTAATGGCAATGAATTGTATTATACGTTTGATGGAAAGAAAGGGGATATGTTTTTTGCAAGTATTGTAATTCCAAAAATTGAAACACTCAAAAATTTTTCTCCGTCACTTGCATTCATTGGTTACGAATCACATTTGGAATTAATTCAGGGTTATGAAATTGATAATTCAAACAGAAATTTCCCATATGCTTTACCTGAAGGATTTAATGCATATGTTTTTGATTATTCTGGGTCTTTTCCATCAAAGGAATTCTATGAACCATTTGGGCAGATAACATATTGGGAAAGACAAGAAATCACATTTGATTTACCTGCTGATGGAACTTATTATTTATCAGTTTTTGACAGAAACTCAAATCCAGGAAAATATGCATTAGCTATAGGAACAATTGAAGATTTTTCTGCATATGATTTTTTTACACTTTTACCTTATGCGTGGTTAGCAACAAAACTATTTGTTAATGATTACTTTTCTGCTATAATTGCAATTGGAATTTTTATTGGGATTTTGGGATTGATTATATTCGGCATATATCGTAAATTACGAAAATGACTAGTAGAGAATTACTTTTATCTATGATTTTTTCATAATTTTTATGAAGATATGCTCTGGTAGAAAAACATCATATCTTAATGGTAACTCATATGAGGATTGTAAGAAAATCGCAGAAACAATCAATAAAAATTTAAAAAATAAAATTATTCAAAAAGGAAAATTTGGATGGTCAGAATTACTCATAGAAGTTGACCATGACGAGTTAATTTACAAGCTAGTTCTCAAGTATTTGCGTCGTGATGGATTTGATATAGGAAATTTTCAGAATCCACAAATTACACCAAAATCTTCCTAGTTTTTATTCTGGGATCTTATTACCTTCCTTGATATTATAAACGGAGTTAAGATCAGAATTGGAATCGTAATCGCAATGAATAGTGTTTGTAATTCAGTCACTGCAATTGTAAAAGCTACAACACTTGTTGCACCTACAAATAATGAAAGAAATGAGCCAATGCATGTTGGGCATGCAATAAATAATCCTGTAGCGGCACCAATACTTCCTAAACCACCACTTTTTTTTGTAATAGAAATTGCATTTACAGCTAGAGCTGTATTTGTTGCAACAAGATATGATACGGTCACTTGTAATACCAAATTTATTGGAATAATTTGTAATCCAACATGCTCTGTTACATATCCGATAATCTTTGGCATGTATCCTACAGGTCCACAGCATGGGGCAATATGTGCAGATGGAATTTCCGCACCATAATGATACGAAAATATAACTTCTGGTTGGTAAACCAAAATTCCTGACGTCATAGAAAAGAAGAATCCATAGAGTACAAATGTGATTATGAATACTTTCAATGAATTCTTGCTAATTGTTGAACTACAGATCATTGAGATAGCAGTTCGATTACCAGTAGCGGCTGCTTTCCTTTGATACTTTCTTAATCCTATACCAATTATTCCAAATGATAATGTGAGTAAAATGTAAAATGAAATACTAAGTCTTTCAATAGAGCTTACTGCGTCGGGTGTAATGCCAGGATTTTCAAATCTTGCATATATGATAAATAAAACTACAATTGAAATAAAACCTAAAACTATCAATTTTTTTTCATTTTGACTACCTGAGGCAGTCTTTGTTTTCATATGGGATCATTCTTTCTGTTCAATATATTTTTAAGAAATCAATTATCAATTTGATTAGAATGAAAATTGATGAGAGTCAAGACTTAGATTATGATGTGGTAAGAATTACAAATCTTGGATTTGTTGATCCGTATGGCAATGAAGGTTTAGTCGTCTTGAAGTCTGATAATAACAAAGAGTTTCATATGCGGGCGTTCTCAGGCGAAGTTTCACGGCATATTGCAAGTTTTATGGATGGTGATCATGATTCTGTTCCAACAATATACAAAATGTTAGAAGATATCTGTGAACAGAATGAACAAGTTCTTGTTAAAGTAAAACTCTATGATAGTGGTGATGCACTGCGTGCAAATCTTTACCTTTCTGGAAAAAAAGATTTAGTTTTGAGAAATTATAGGGCATCAGATGCAGTTGCATTGGCTGTTTACTATAACATTCCAATCTTAGTGAGAAAAACACTCCTACAGGATCCTATAGAAAATTTATCTAAGTAACTACTTCGCTAAGTCTATCTTCTTCAATTGCTTTGTTAATTTCCATGGCAATACGTCTCCCAATACCAAATGTTGTGCCATATTGGTATTTTGTATAAGGACTTGTTGTCGCAACAATTGGATTACCTGGAACTCGTAGTGAGACATCATATACTATTAGTTCAAGATCTTTTGTGATTACACTTTGTAACGAAAATGGACCTATAATTCCAGGTGAATATTCTTTTTTAACTGCTTTAACAAATTTATCTCCCATTTTCAGAACTTTATCCAATAATGATTCACGAATGCTAGCTGGGGTATGCCCAACTTCTATATTCTGAAGTCCTATATCCATCTCAAGTTGTTGTTTTGCAGGAAGTGCATTATAATCGTGAATGTTTGTTTGTAGCCTACGTTCAATTCCAATGAAATCAACATTTTCAGAAATTGGTGTGTAAAAATAATTGAAGTTCAAGTATGTACCTATAGCAAGTTCTTCTATACTTGACTCATTCAAATCTTTTCTTGAAATTATTCCATTCTTTATTTTCTCCTCCGATTTTTTCTTAAAATCAGAATATGAAGAGACTGTAAAGAATGCACGTTCTAATTTTCTATTTTTCTCTTGAACCTTAACAATTGCTGGTTTGTTAATGGTTTTTGGGTTTTTGAATATTTTTGGATATTTTATTCCAGCTTTCTTAAGTAAGTAATACTGATTTTTTTTATTATATCGTTCCTCTGCTTGAAATAGTGCTCTATTACCAAAAATTGGAACTTTTAGTTTATTTTCTAATATATCATATCCTAGATATGCGGTAAGCGAGCGGTGTGGTATAATCAGTGTACCAGTATCTCTAAGTTTTTTTTGGTTTGATGCAGAGGCAATATCTTTGAATTTTTTTAAAATCATTATTTCATCAGCAATTCTTCCAAAGCGCTGGTATGGTGTTTCTCTTCCTTTTTGGCAGAATACAATTGTATTTAGATTTTCATCTTTTGCGCCATCCATCACTTCAAGTGCTGAGTGACTTCCAAGTACACCTATACGAATATCAGAATAACTCTTAACGATTTTTTGCATTTCTGATCTTTTTATCATATATTGATAAAATTAATACCGTATTTTAAATGATTGAGATTATTTTACACGCAAGGACAGTGTTTTTTAGATGATGTATCTAATAAATTACGATGAACACAGAAATGGTGTTAGTTGGAATTATTTTATTTTCAGGAATGACTGCAGGTGCAGTAAAAATATGGCTGAATAAAAGAAAAGAAAAGGAAAATAACGATGTAGTAGATAACTCCCATGCGTAATTTCTGATCTTCATTATTATATTGTAAAATTTAATTCAAATATTACATGAGATTGATAATTGCAATAACTGGAAGTACTGGAGTAATCTATGGCATAAAGATGCTAGAAATACTGAAAGAAAAAGGAATTGAAACACATTTGATAATGTCAGAATGGGCGCAAAAGTGTATATCAATGGAAACAGAACATGATGTTGAATATGTGAAATCTCTTGCGACAAGTATGTCGGATGAAAAAAATATGGCTGCAAGTGTTTCTAGTGGGACTCATAAAACTGATGGTATGATTGTAATTCCATGCAGTATGAAATCATTATCAAGTATTGCAAATGGATATGATGAGACTCTAGTTGCACGTGCCGCAGGTGTAACATTGAAAGAGTCAAGAAAGTTAATCTTAGTTGCTAGGGAAACACCATTAACTGCAATAAATCTAGAGAACATGCTTAAACTTGCACGTTTAGGAGTTGTTATAATGCCCCCAGTTACAGAATTTTATACAAATCCTACATCAATTAATGCAATGATTGATCATATTGTAGGAAAATGTTTAGACCAATTTGATATTGAACATGATTTATTCACAAGATGGGGTTCCCAATAAGTAAAAAAATTTACATTACAACCCATTAATTTTGATCATGTCAACAATATCTTTTGAGAAAACTGTCAATGCAGATATACAGAAAACATTTGACATTCTAACGGATTTTGAAAACTTTGAGAAAATACTACCAGAATATTATACGTCAATTACTACTAAATCAGTTAGAGATGAGAGCTCATTAGTTGTCGAGCACCTACATTTGGCTGGGAATGAATTTATCATAATGGCCAAGCATTTTATGAAATCACCAAACATACATGAAATGCGTGTTGTAGGCGGTGATATCAAAGGAAGTCATATTATAGAAAAAATAAATGATCTTGATGGAAAGACCAAAATCACTGTTGATGCAAATATCAATATTTCAAAACGAACAAAAATTTCTTTTCAAAAACCTGACTATGAAAATGAAATAAAAAAATTATACCAAAAATTTATTGTTGTAATAGAAAAATAGTTATTCTTTACTATCTTTGAATTTTTTCAATTCTTCATCAGCTTCTATCTCGCCTTTTTTGTATTCACCTTTAGCTTTTCCAAAGGTTTTGGCTAATTCAGGAATTTTTTTTGCACCAAAAATGAATACTGCGGCAATTATAATTATAAAAATCCACTCTTGACCTGCAATGAAATTTGTTAAATTGAATAACATTTGTTTCTAAACCATCTTTTTCAAATTTAAGTCTTGATGATCTGACGTTCCTTACGTTCTACTATAAACATGCCTGCTAGGTAAAGTGCTATCATAGGACCTGCTATAAACCACATTGTAACTCCACTTCCATCAGGTGTAATAATTGCACCAAAAATAACAATAGCAACAATTGCATATCTGATATTCTTTCTCCAGAATTTTGCATCAATCATTCCTGATTGGCTAATTGCATACATGATTAACGGTAATTGAAATGAAATTCCAAATGCAAGTAAAAATTGTAAGATGAAACTAACAAAATCCATAATATTAAGAAATGTTACAAGTCCTGCAGATTCACCATACTTGTATAAGAAATCTAAGATATATGGAATTACTAACGTGTAAGAAAAGATACATCCTGTAATGAATAATCCTATAGCTGGTAATGTAATTGTTCGACCAACTTTGATTTCAGCTTCCCTTAATGCAGGTTTTAAGAATGAAACAAATTCTTTTATGATTAATGGCACACTTGCAACAATTCCCACAAGTGCTGCTATGTAAACTTGTGAAAAAAATGCTTGACCCGGGGCAGTTTGTATCAATTGAACCTTTTCAGGTACCAATTCGGCTCTCATGACATTTGTTAACTGAGCTGCAATGTTATCCAGTGGTTCTGGGTATGGATAGTATAGAGTTAATCCTAGTACTTCAAATGGCGTTGCGTGAAATGTAAGTAGAAATATTGTAATACCACCTATGGCAATTACAATTTTGATAACTCTACGTCTTAGTTCTTCTAGATGTGAATTTATCTGGCTAAGTTCTGACATTTACAAATCCTATTTGAATTACTCTAGAAAAATGTTTCATGTTGGTATAGGTAGTAATTTTGCTTCTGGAAATCCCCAGTCTTTTAGCTGTTCTTGTGTTGTATCATGAATTTCCATTGTGATAATTGTAGATACTTTCATGGATTCTTCTAATTCTTTTGCTAGTTTAGCAATATCAACACTAGTATAGATCTCTTTTGAACCTTCAAGGAATATTCTTTCACCTTTTTCTTTACTTTCTCCACCAAATCGTTTCTTTAAAAATTGTGTAATTGGTGGAAGTTCTTCTCTTTCAATATTATTGTAATAATATACCAAACCTTTTTTTGATTCATAGTCATGAGGCGTACCATTTCTATACAAAAATACGCCAAAAAATATGGCATCTTCTTCTGGTTCCTTGATACATTTTATATCCCAATTTAGTATTTTTTCTGGATCATACGTTAATTTACTTACTTCATCACTTGTTAATTTCCAATATCTGAATCTAGTCATAATCTGGATTTCAACTCACCGTTATAAAATCAATTCTATAGATATAATCAATTTGATCCCATATATCGTCAAACCGGTTATAAAATTATCAAATATTAATTCATAAGCATGATTTTTAACTTTAAATTATTACTTCTTTACAAATTATTTGTTGGTAAATTACATTGTAAGTATTATAATTGAAAATAAAGATGGGATTAGTGATCCAGAAGGTGACACAATCCTAAATGATCTTGTTTTGAAAGGAAAATATAAAAATATTAGAAAAATCCGCTCTGGAACAATTCTTAAGTTTTCAATTACTGAAAAGAGCCAAAAAATTGCAAAAGACAAAGTTATGAAAATTTGTGATGAATTACGAATTTACAATCCATTAGTAAGTCAGGTCACTGCAACCGTTGAAAAAGATTAATCGTTATTAATGCTCTTAATTGTACCATCAACTAGAAGCTGATCTCTTAGGTGGCTTGCAAGATCCGTTTGGGTTATGACTCCAACTAGTTTATCGTCTTCTATAATTAGTAATCTTCGAATATTGTTGTTTAACATTTTTTGTACTGCATCTTCTATTGTAGTAGTTGGGCCTACTGACCGAAATTTGTAAGACATTATTTCTGAAATTGGAACATCACTAGATTTTCTATCTTCAGCCGCAATTTTCCGAACAAAATCACTTTCACTTAATACACCTTCCGGAAGGTCATCATTCATTACTACAAGAAAACTAATGTCTTTTTCAGCAATTATTTTAGCTGCATCTTGTGCAGTCCTATTTTTTTCTATTGTAATGACATTTTTTTCCATTATATCACGAATTTGCCCCATAACTATAACACTAAATTTCTAAAATAAAAAGATGTCATCTGAGCAATTTTATACCTCCACTGTGTAGATTAATTGTGAAAGTCGGGGTTATTGTTTTTCCTGGCAGTAATTGTGATCGTGACATGTATCACGTATTAACTGATGTATTTAATCTAAATGCAGAATTTTTTTGGCATGAAAGGAATCTACCAAAAAACATAGATGCTGTAGTTCTTCCAGGTGGTTTTTCTTATGGTGATAGATTACGTGCAGGGGTAATTGCGGCAAACAGTCCAATAATTTCTGATGTAAAAAAATTAGCTTCAAAAGGGGTTCCAATTTTGGGTGTCTGTAATGGCTTTCAAATCTTAGTAGAATCTGGATTACTACCTGGTGTATTACTCAAAAATGAATCTTTGAATTTTATGTGTGAGTGGACTAACTTGATTGTAAAAAATAACAAAACACCATTTACTAACAAACTGAAGTTAAATCAAAAAATCCCAATTCCTATCGCAAATGGAGAAGGAAGGTATTTTGTGGATGAAAAAACTTTGAACAAATTAAGAAAGAATAACCAAATTGTATTTTCATATGAAAATAAGGTAAATGGTTCTGTATCACAAATCGCTGGAGTATGTAATCGTGATGGAAATGTTGTTGGAATGATGCCACATCCTGAAAGAGCAGCTGAGCGAGAGATTAATCAGGTTGATCACAAACCCTCATCACTAATTTTTGAATCATTAATTGAAACAATGGGTGTAAAAAATTGAGTTTTCAAGAACACGAAAAGATACACATAAAACAAAACGTCAAACGTGATTTGACTAAAACAGAGTTACAAGTATTAGCAGCAGAATGGTCTGAACATTGCTCATACAAGTCATCGAAAAGACATCTGAGGATGCTTCCCACTACTGGTTCAAATGTAATTGTTGAGAAGGGTTATGATTCAGGTGTGTTGGATGTAGGAGGTGGGTATGTTGTAACCGTTCATATTGAAAGTCATAACCATCCTTCTGCGGTAGAACCATTTGGTGGTGCAGCAACAGGTGTAGGTGGTGTAATTCGTGATATATTGTCGGCGGGAACAAGACCAATTGCATTGTTTGATGGCTTAAGATTTGGTGATATTGAAAATGATTTACAAGCGAGGTGGCTTTTCAAAAATGCTGTTGCAGGAATTGCAGATTATGGAAACTGCCTTGGAATCCCAACAATTGGGGGTGAAGTTGAATTTGACACATGTTATAAAAATTATGCATTAGTTGATGTCGCATCTGTTGGTTTTGGAAAAAAATCCAAATTAATTAAAAATCATGCTAACGTCGGAGATTTTGTTTTATTGATTGGTGGTTCAACAGGGCGTGATGGTGTTGGTGGATCACAATTTGCATCAGATGCATTAGAAGGTGAGGATCGTTCTGCTGTTCAAATTCCAGATCCATTCATTGAGAAATTAATCATAGAGGCAATTCTGGAAGCACGTGATGAAAAGTGTATTAATGCAATGAAAGATTTGGGCGGCGGAGGTCTTTCATGTGCAATTTCTGAAACTGCTGAAAGCTTGGGTGTTGGAATAGAGCTTGATGTACAAAAGGTACACCTTCGTGAGGCAGATTTGTCACCAGACGAGATTATGGTATCTGAATCACAGGAACGTATGCTAATTATTACAAGTCCAAAAAAACTTCCAAAGATAAAACAAATCTGTAAAAAATTCAGAATTCAATGTTCTATGATTGGTATTGTAAAAAAAGATAAAATAATGCATGTCAAAAATGGTAAAAAAACATTAATGCACCTACCTGCAGATTTTGTTGCACGTGGTCCACTAGTTAATAGACCAAAATCAAAGCCAGTATATCTATCAAAAATACCACTCAGTCCAAAAAAGAAAATCAAAGAATCGTTTACTGATATTCTATTACGTTTATTATCATCTCCAAATATTTCAAGTAAGCATTGGGTGTTTCGTCAGTATGATCATGAAGTTGGAATTCGTACTGTGGTAAAACCTGGGTTTGATAGTTCTGTTTTACGTTTAGATAATGGTAAGTCTCTTTCTGTTAAAATTGACGGTAACCCCAAACATTGCTATCTTAATCCTAGGCAAGGTGCAATAGGTTGTTTTGAAGAAGCATGTAGGAATGTTGTGTGTACAGGTGCAAAACCAATAGGAATGGTTGATCATCTACAATTTGGTAATCCAGAGGATCCTGAAATTTTTTGGACATTCATGGAATCAATCGAGGGCATAACCGATTATGCAAAATCAATGAATATTCCATGTGTGGGTGGTAAAGTCAGCTTTTACAATGAAACCAACGCGGGTCCAATAAAACCAACTCCATTGATTGGGGTATTGGGATTAATTGACAAGTCACCGTTACAACCAACCCCATCAACAAAAAATAATGTGGTTTTACTTGTAGGTGAAACCAAAGATGAGCTTGGTGGCTCTGAGTATTATGAATACATTCATAATTTTATTGGTGGTACCGCACCTCAAGTTGATATTACCGCATCAAAGAGAAATATGAAATCTGTTCTTTCATTGATTTCAAAAAATTTAGTAAGAAATGTACATGATTGTTCAAAAGGTGGTCTATCAATTGCGATATCTGAAATGTGTATCTCTGGTAAAATTGGGTGTGATGTTAATTTAGAAAATGTATCAATTTTATCATCTGAAATATCCATGTTCTCAGAAAGTCATTCAAGATATATTGTTGAAATTGAGGAAAAAAATCTAAATAGTGTTAAAAAAATATTATCAAAAAGTAAATGCGTCTTTGCACAAATTGGAATATTTTCTGGCGATCACATAATTTTCAAATCTGGTTCAGAATCAATATTGAAACTAAGAGTTGATAAGGCAGAAAACTTCTATCTAAATTCGTTGGAGAAGATAATTCAAAATGGTTAAGGAAAACTGTGGTGTTGTAGGTGTTTTTTCCAATGACGATGTTAATGTTATTCCAATGGTAATTGATTCATTGCGTGCATTACAGCATCGTGGCCAGGAAGCATGGGGAATTGCAATACCAAATAAGGCACCATTAAAAAAAATTGGTCTAGTTTCAGCATCTTCAAGCGAATTTAAAAAAATAACTGAGGAGTATTCTTCACACTCTGCGATTGGTCATGTTAGATATTCTACTGTTGGAAAAAGTGAACTTGAAAACGCACAGCCATTAAAAGTGAAGGATCTCTGTGTTGCCCATAATGGAACAATTGCTAATGTTGAAGAACTATCTAATTTGGTGGGTGGGTGCACATTTACACCACAAAATGCAAGTGATACGTTGGTTGCAGCACAAAGACTTGTTTCATTAATCAGTGAGAATGGTAAGTTAGGTAGTGCATTATCAATACTAAAAAATGAGATGGTAGGGTCATACTGTTTCACATTTTTATCAGATGATGATGCGGTTTATGCCGCACGTGATCCAAAAGGATTTAGGCCCATGGTTTTAGGACATAAAGAAAGTCAATCTCTGCATATAGTTGCATCTGAATCTTCTGCGCTTTCGGCAATAGGTGCAAAATTAGTTCGAGATGTAAATCCTGGTGAATTAATTAAATTGAGTAATGCTGGATTAGAAACAGAAATGTTTTCAGAAGAAAAGCAACGTGCGCATTGCTCATTTGAGTTTACTTATTTTGCACAACCATCAAGTAAGATGGAAGGAACAAATATCTACTTAGCAAGAAAAAGAATTGGTCAGTTTCTAGCAAAAAAATATCCATTAAAAAATGCAGATCTTGTAATTCCAGTTCCAGATTCTGCAAGACCTGCTGCATTAGGCTATGCACAAGAACTTGGCATTCAATTTGATGAGGGGTTGTTAAAAGATCGTTATAGCAAGAAAGGACCACTGAGAAGTTTTATTGAGCCGCACCAAAGTGACCGCGTTGAAATTAATCGATGGATTATTCCTATACCTGAAGTGATAGAAGGAAAACATGTTGTAGTAATAGACGATAGTCTTGTTAGAGGTACAAGTTCTAAAGCTATTATCAAAGCATTACGTCGTTCAGGTGCAAAAAAAATTAGTATGATGATTACATATCCACCAATAAAATATCCATGTTACGCAGGAATAGATTTTCCATCACAAGAAGAATTAGCAACATTTACAGATAATAGAGAATGTACTGAGCAGGAAATAATTGAAAAAGTTAGGAATGACATAGGTGCTGACTTTCTTGCATATAATGATGCAGAAAATCTTGCAAATGCTGTAGGAATTCCTCTCGATTCAATGTGTTTCACCTGCTCAACAGGAAATTATGAACCATTAGGAATTACACCCACCTTCAAAACAAGAAAAGAAATGAAGGGTGACTAGATGGAAATCGCTTATGTTTTGGTTCAATGTAAAATGGCGCATGAAATGGAAGTTTTAAAACAATTATTAGAAATTGATTTAGTTAAGGAGGCTAAAGGTACATTTGGCTATTATGACATTTTGGTAAAAATTGAGGCAGAAAATACCCCCGTGATTGAGCAAGCCATTACAAAAAAGATTAGAACCATACCAAATGTTACAACGACTACTACAATTTCTATTATACCAGAACAGGGAAAAGAGTAGTTGGCAAAAGAAACCCGTTCAATTGACAAAAAAGGATTTTCAAATAAATTTTTTGAAGAATTAGATAAAGAGCATGATAATGCAGAGAATTTTGCTAAACGTCAGAAAGAATTAAAACAGAAGCATCGAAAAAAGAGGTCTGATTAATTAGTACCTGCGGCACTGATGAATGCCTTAAAGGATTCTTCTGGGAATCCCGGTCTACTATTAAATTCTGGATGAAATTGCACTCCTAGAAAAAATTTATGTGATGGGATCTCTAAAACTTCCATTCGTCTACCATCATCGCTTTCCCCTGAAAAAATCATTCCATTTTTATCAAATGATTCAAGGTATTTTTTATTAAATTCGTATCTATGTCGATGCCTTTTTGAAATTATATTTGAATTGTAAATTTTATGCGCCATAGAATTTTCTTGAATTTCAATTTGATTTGCACCCAATCGTAAGGAGCCACCCAAATCTGTTACATTATCTTGTTCTGGTAGTAAATCAATGATTGGGTTCTTAGTTTCATTTTCTATTTCTGTAGAGTTTGAGTCAGTTAGATTACAGACATTTCTTGCAAATGAAACTGCAGCTAATTGGAACCCAAAACATATTCCTAGATATGGTATGTTTCTCTCTCTAGCAAAATTGGCTGTCTCAATTATTCCTTCTGAACCACGAGTTCCAAACCCACCAGGAACTAAAATTCCATTATATTTTTTCAGTGTTTCAATATTACCATTTAGTGTTTCAGAATCAATCCAGTCTATTTTTACAGGTCGATTTATTGATGCACCTGCATGTTTTAGTGCATGATTAACGCTAACATAACTATCTGCAAGTGTAACATATTTTCCAACCATTGCAATATTTATTGGGTCACCACTTGATTCCATTGAATTTACTATATTGTTCCATTTGTCCCAATTTTCTGATGCGTCAACATAACCAACTTTGCTAAATTTTTTAAAGATTAAATCTACTAATCCTTGCTCAAATAAAATTTGTGGTACCATAAAAATTGATTGAACATCATGACATGAGAAAACATCCTTCTCTGTTACATTTGTAAACATTGAAATTTTCTTTCTTGTTTTTTCTTGGAGTGTACTTGAACATCTAACGCAAAGTACATCAGGTTGAATTCCAATCCTTCTTAATTCTTGAACACTGTGTTGCGTAGGTTTTGTTTTTTGTTCGCCGACAACATCTAGTGATGGTGCTAATGTTACATGAACAAATATAACGTTTTCAGAACCTTCTTCAACTCTAATTTGTCTTAGCGCTTCTAAAAATGGCAAGCTTTCAATATCACCAACGGTTCCTCCACATTCAACTATTAAGATATCAAGTGATTCTTCTTCTGCAATTATCCTAATTCTATTTTTTATTTCATCAGTTACATGAGGAATGATTTGGACACATGCGCCAAGATATTCACCTTTCCTTTCAGCATCAATTACACTAGAATAGATTTGTGCAGTGGTGATATTATGAGATTTTGGAATATTCTGGTTAAGAAATCTTTCATAGTTACCCATATCCATGTCACATTCGCCACCATCTTCGGTAACAAAGACTTCACCATGTGCAATTGGGTTCATTGTACCAGCATCATAATTTAGGTATGGATCAATTTTTACACAAGAGACTTTTTGATTTGAAAGTTGTAATAATTTAGAGATTGATGATGAGACTACTCCCTTTCCAAGCCCGGACATCACTCCACCAGTTACAAAAATAAACTTCGTCTGCACATAATTGAAAGAATTATCCTATTTTTATTTTATTCGTTTTATTTGGTCTGTCGTTTCAATTTTTTTGTGAATCTAAAAACCGTTCCTTCTAATTTTGATTTAGGCGTGTTTTCCATGATTTTGATATTTGCACTACCAACAATTACTGCATCAGCCCCAACAGATACGTATTTTTTTACATCTTTTTCATTAGATATTCCAAATCCAACACCAACTGGAACATTCTTCACTGTTCTTTTTGTCGATTTTAGTGCATCAATAGTGTATTGATGGATTTTAGTTTGAATGCCAGTTGTGCCAAAAACTGCAACCATGTATAGAAAGCCAGATGTTGCTTTAGCAATTTTTGACAGTCTATTTTTTTGTGTGTTAGGTGAAACAAGAAATATTGTATCCATTTTCTGCTTTTTTGCTGCTAAGAGATATCCCTTTGATTCTTCTATCGCCATGTCAGGTAAAATTAATCCATCAATACCAGCATTTTTTGCAGTTTTAATAAATTTTTGATATCCTTGTTTATAGAGAATATTTGTATAAGTCATTAGTATGAGAGGAATATTAGTTTCACTTCTAATTTTTTTTACAAGTTTGAAAAATTTTTCAATTTTAATTCCATTGTTTAGTGAGCCTGTACTTGCTTTTTGTATTACCGGACCATCAGCAATAGGATCAGAAAATGGGAATCCAAGTTCAATAATATCAGCCCCACCTTTTACTAATCCTCTTATAGCTGATAACGTTGCACTCTCAGATGGATATCCTACCATAATGTAAGACACTAAGGCTTTTTCCTTTTTGGATTTTAATTCATTAAATTTTTCTTTTATTCTTGACATTTTTTTTCATATACTCCTGTACAATTCCAATATCTTTGTCACCACGTCCTGATAATGTAACAACAATTGATTGCGTTCTTTTCATTTTTTTTGCAATTTTCATTGCATATGCAATTGCATGTGCAGATTCTAGTGCTGGTATAATTCCTTCTGTTCTTGTTAGAATTAAAAATGCATCTATTACCTCATCATCAGTAATTGCTTTGTATTTTACACGTTTTTCATCTTTAAGATACGAGTGTTCTGGTCCAACACCTGGATAATCTAAACCAGCTGAGATGCTATGTGTTTCTTGAATTTGACCTTGTGCATCTTGCATCAAATATGTCATCATACCGTGTAAAACACCCTTGGTTCCTACGGCAAGTGGAGCTGAATGGTATAGTGTGTTTAATCCTTTACCTCCAGCCTCAATTCCTATTATTTCTGCCTTGGAATCAATCAGTGGATAAAATGTTCCAATTGCATTAGATCCACCACCAACACATGCAATTACAGTGTCAGGAATTTTTTTCATTTGTTTTTTAATTTCATTGCCTATAACTGATTGAAAGTCTCTTACCATTAAGGGGTAGGGATGTGGTCCAACCGCAGAGCCTAGAAGATAATATGTCGAGTCCACATTTGTAATCCAATCTCTCATTGCCTCATTTATTGCATCTTTCAGAGTTTGTGAACCAGATTTAACTGAATGAACTTTTGCCCCTAGTAGTTCCATACGAAACACGTTTTGTTTTTGTCTTTCTGTATCTATATATCCCATGTAAATTTCAGCTTTCAAATCAAGGCACGCACATGCCATTGCTGTAGCTACTCCATGCTGCCCTGCACCAGTTTCTGCAATTATTCTTTTTTTACCCATTCTTTTTGCAAGTAATGCTTGTCCAAGCGTATTGTTTATTTTATGCGCTCCACCATGTAGAAGATCCTCTCTTTTTAGATATATTTTTGCTCCACCAATTTTTTTGGTCAGATTTTTAGCTAAGTATAATGGGGTTGGGCGTCCTGCATACTCTGCAAGAAATTTGCTCAATTCTTTTTTGAATGTAGGATCATTTCTAATTTTCAAATAATTCTTTTCAAGATCTTCAATTGCCGGTGCTAGAGTTTCTGGTATATATTTTCCACCAAAATCACCAAATCTACCATCTTTTGGAATACCTATTTTCATATTGCATTCACCAAATTTTGCACAGTTTTCTGTATGTCATCTGTTTTCATAATACTACTACCTACTAAATATGCGTCAGCCCCACATTTATGAAGAAATCGAATGTCATCAGAAGTTGAGATTCCGCTTTCTGATATGACTAATTTTGTTTTTTTTGCATTATGAAGGATCTCTTTTGTTGTGTTTAGATCAATTTCCATTGTATCAAGATTTCTGTTGTTTATTCCTATAATGTCTGCACTAGTATTACATGAATTTTCAAATTCTTGTTTTGTATGTGCCTCAATTAGCACTTTAAGACCCAAATTATGCCCATAATCTATCATATCATCAATATCATTTACCAAACCATTATCAAATATTGATTGAATTAATAGAAAATAATCAGCCCCAATTTTTTTGGCAGCATCAATCTGAATTCTATCTACTGTTATGTCTTTCATTAGCATTGGGACTTTAACCATTTTTCTTACTTTCATAAAAAATTCTGGTGAACCATCAAACATGTATGGTTGTGTTAATACTGAAAGTGCAGATGCACCTCCATTAACCATCTTTAATGCAATTTCTACAGGATCTGTTATCTTTCTGATATTGCCTAATGCAGGAGATGAGAATTTTATTTCAGTGATTAACGTCGCATGTTCTGATTTTGTTATTATATTTTCTAAATCTGTTTCAGAATTTGGTAATGATTCATTAATGTCATAAATTCCATCTTCAATTGCTTTTTTTGAATTATTGACTAATTTTTCTAAAATATTTTCCATTTATTTTATCACCTCTAATTTTTCTTGTGCATTATTTTCTTTGGCAAATTGTTTTAGCTTTTCAAATGCTTTTCCACTGTTGATTGTTTCTGTCGCTAGTTCAACTCCATCCTTAAATTCATCACAAAGTCCACCAACCATCATTCCTCCTGCAGCATTCAATATTGTAATCTCTTTCATTGTCTTATTTGATGTATTATTTAGTACATTCACAAATGCATCTATTGCATCTTGTTTTGTTGAAATTTGTATGTCTGATAGATTTCCTTTTTCCATATTGTAGTTTTCTGGATTGATAATGAATTCTGAAATCTCATTATTTTTTAGCATGCATACTTTATTTTTTGATGTAGTTGATAATTCATCCATGCCATCTTCTGATCTTACAGCTAAAATTGTTTCAGAATGATTCTTTTGCATAATCATAACAATTCTTTTGATGTAATCATCTGCAAAAACTCCTATCAATTGGTGTTTTACATTTGCTGGATTACATAATGGACCTAAAAGATTGAAAGCAGTTCTCTTTCCCAGAATCTTTCTTGCTGGTGCAACATTTTTCATGGCTGGATGAAACTTTGGTGCAAACATGAATCCAATTCCCAATTTTTCTATCATTTCTTCGACTACACATATTTCGGACTGCAGATCGAAGCCAAAATATTCAAAAATATCTGCACTTCCTGAAATTCCTGATACTGAGCGATTTCCATGTTTTGCAACATTTCCGCCTGCCCCGGCAATAACAAATGATGCAGCAGTTGAAATATTGAATGTTTGTAAATTGTCCCCACCTGTTCCACAGACATCAATTAAACTTCCATGACAACGTGGTGAAATTCTAACTGAATGTTCGTTCATTTTAGTAAGCATTGCTCGTAATTCATCATCTGTTTCCCCTTTTTCTGATAAACATCTAAGAAATTCTGCAATCTCATCATCATTGTTTTTTCCATTTAGAATGTCACTCATTTCAGATGACATTTCATCAAATGTTAAATTACCGTTAATTTTTTTCATTATTTTTAACCTTCTCTATGAAATTTCCTAGAATTTTTGTACCTTCATCTGTTAGTATTGATTCTGGATGAAATTGTACACCGTCAATCAAATATTTTTTATGGCTTACACCCATCACTTCCCCATCATCTTCTGCAACAGCGGTAATTTTGAGTGAATCTGGAATTATAGTTTTATCACCTACCAAAGAATGGTATCTAGTCGCTCTAAATGGATTTTTTATTCCAGTAAATATTGAATCATCATAATGTTTGACCTGACTTGTTTTTCCATGTCGAACATTTCCTGCATTAACAACTTTTCCACCAAAACATGATATTATTCCTTGATGACCAAGACAAACTCCTAATATTGGAGTTGTAGGTCCAAGTTTCTCTATTACTTCTTTACACACACCAAAGTATCTTTTATCATCAGGTGTTCCAGGACCAGGTGAGATAATTATTGCATTATAATTTGCATTTTTAACCTGTTCTATAGTAAGTTGATCATTTCGAATTACATCTGATGTGATACCAAGTTCGCCAAGTCTTTGTGCTAAATTATATACAAATGAATCATAATTATCTATAATTAGAAATTTCATTTTGATGCCTCCTTTAGTGCAGTAATCATTGCATTTGCTTTATGTTCTGTTTCATTAAGCTCGTTTTTTGCAATAGAATCAAAAACAATTCCAGCACCAGCTTGTACAAACCCTGATTTACCATCAGCAAAAATACTTCTAATTGCAATGGCAAAATCGCAGCAACCATTGAATGAGAAGTAACCGACTGCACCAGCATATGGGCCTCTAGATTCAGGTTCTAGTTCATCTATTATTTCCATGGCTCTCACTTTTGGTGCACCAGATACTGTTCCTGCAGGAAATACTGCCTTGAATGCGTCATACATGTCAAATTTCTTACTTAATTTACCAACTACATGTGTAACCATATGTTGAACATGACTGAATCTTTTTACTTCCATTAATGATTTTACATGTACAGTTCCATAATCACAAACCCTACCAATATCATTTCTGCCTAAATCAACAAGCATCGTATGCTCTGCTAGTTCTTTTTCATCATTAATTAGTTCTTTTTGCATTTCATCATTTTTTTCTTCGTTTTCCGTAATTTTTCTTGTTCCTGCAATTGGAAATGTTTCAACTTGATCACCTGTAACACGGATCAACATTTCTGGGCTAGCACCAATTATTGTTTTTTGCCTCATTTTCATATGATACAAATATGGTGATGGGTTCAGTGCACGTAATTTTTCATATACTTTCAAATAATCACCACCTGCATCAAACGAAAATTTTCTAGATAGAACAACTTGAAATATATCACCGTCATAGATGTATTTTTTTGCTTTTTCTACAATACTTGTAAATTTCTCTTCATCTAAGTTACTAGTAATTTCAGACATAGTGAATTCATCAAATTTTGACTCTGAACTTTTGATTTCATCAACTCTATTTCTTTCATAGTAAAAGTAGAATAACTTTTTTTGTTTATTATCAAACAAGATACCATCTGTATATATTCCGAATTCCATTATCGGTTCATTGATTGGTTGATTTTTTGGAATTTTCTCCCACAACCTAATTGCATCATAATTGATATGACCAACTGCACCACCAAGGTATCTATATGTCTGATCAGATGTTTTTAGAACGAGTTCTTTGATCTTGTTTAATGGGTCTGATGTTTCGATTGTTTCTACTGAACCATCTCTAGTTTCAATAGTGACCCTGTCATAGTAGCCTTTAACAATTAATTCCGGGTCAAATCCCATAATTGAGGTTTCTGCTAATTCTTCTGGACCAGTTAATGATTCAAAGAGAAATGAATGTGAATAGTTTCTAGAAATTTTGTTGTATATCTCAAATTGGTTTCCATCTAACGATAGAGAAATTATCTTAGGAGTGCTTGGTTGTCCAAAGACGGTCACCATTCATAGAAGGTTTGAAAATTTATCGGTATTTAAGTTATGATTTACTCGTTAATCAAGTAATTTTAAGCGATCTACTATTAGATCCATGATTAGTACCAAAATACATGAATGTATTTACTAACAAAGTGCAGAAAATTGCGATTCATTCGCAGTTAATTGGTCTGAAAACTATGCTCAAAATCACAAATACACTAAACAGAGAGTAGTAAAGACCAATCTTCCACTTTTATTATTATACCGTATGGTACCGTACTTTTATATATAATAGGTATTACTAATTTTTATGAGCAAAAACACATGCTACAAGTGTGGTACATCTGATTTAGGTTGGAGTCAAGAATTTCACAGACAAACTGGTAAATGGAGACTTGAAAATCATAAAGGCTGTGCTTTGTCTTAATTTTGTCTAATAATTAGCAGGGATTGTAATTGCACCATCTGCTGCAGAACCAACTAAAGAGGCATATTTAGCTAATGCACCGGACTGGTAATTTGGAGTTGGCTTTTTCCATTCCTGCTTTCTTTTCTGTAATTCGTCCTCTGAGACATGAAGATTTATCGAATTATTATCTGTGCTAATACTTATTTTATCACCATTTTTTACCAATGCGATAGGTCCCCCAACAAATGCTTCTGGAGCAACATGACCAACCATAAACCCACGAGTTCCTCCTGAGAATCTACCATCTGTAACCATCGCAACTTTTTTTCCTAACCCTTGACCAACAAGAGCAGCTGTTGTAGAAAGCATTTCTCTCATACCTGGACCACCTTTGGGCCCCTCATAACGAATAACTACAACGTCGCCCTCATCAATTTTTCCTTTTGCAACTGCATCAAATGCTAATTCTTCCCTATCAAATACTTTGGCAGTTCCTGTAAATTCAGTCATCTCAACACCTGCAGTTTTAATTACTGCACCATCAGGTGCTAATGTTCCTTTTAGTATTACTGCTGTCCCAACATTATGAATTGGGGTCTCTGTGGATTTAACTATCTGTTGTTCTGGTGTATCAGGAATTGAAAATTCATTTATGTTTTCTTGTATAGTTTTTCCAGTAATTGTTAATGTATCACCATGAATCAATTTTTTATCTAGAAGTTTTTTTAGGACGAATGGTATTCCACCAATCTTATCCAAACTGTTCATCACATAACTTCCTCCAGGTTTCATATCTGCAAGATGGGGAGTTTTTTTCCTTATTCGTTCAAAATCATCATATGATAATTGTATTCCAGCTTCATGTGATAATGCAAGTAAATGTAAAATTCCATTTGTGGAACCACCAACCGCATTTAACATTGTAATTGCATTCTCAAATGCCTCAAACGTAAGAATTTCTTGTGGTGTTATTCCTAATTTTAGTAAGTTGGCACATGCAATACCGCTGTCATATACAATTTTACCTCGTCTATCATCTTCAGCTGGTGGGCTTGCACTACCTGGCAATGCTAAGCCTATAGCTTCAGAAATAGATGCCATTGTGTTTGCTGTAAACATACCACCACAGGAACCTGCATTTGGGCATGCAACATCCTCAATATTTTTGAGTTCTTCAAGGGAAATTTTTCCAGCGTCATATGATCCAACAGCTTCATAAACGTCAACTACAGTTAGTTCTTCGCCATTAAGCATTCCAGGCATTATTGTTCCGCCGTAAACAAATACTGATGGAAGATTAAGTCTAGCCATAGCCATCATTGTACCAGGCAAACTTTTGTCACAACCAGCAATTCCAACTATTGCATCATATTGATGCGCACGAACCATTAGTTCAATAGAATCTGCAATAACTTCTCTACTGACGAGAGAAGATTTCATTCCTTCATGACCCATTGCAATACCATCACTTACAGCAATCGTGCTAAATTCTCTTGGTGTTGCTCCACCATCTGTCACTCCTTGTTTTGCATTTTTTGCCAGTTCTGGAAGATGTATGTTACATGGGGTTGCTTCATTTCCAGTATGACAAACACCTATGAAGGATTTACTCAAATCTTCATCTGTTAATCCCATAGCCTTGTACATTGCTCTGTGTGGTGCTCGAGCAGTTCCTTCGACTACGTTTCTACTTGTTATAGTCATTTTATTTTTTATTTATTATCTGTGAGTCTAGTTCTTTAAGTTGTTCTTCAATCTCATCTTCTGTTTCAGCACCATATGAAATTAAGATTCTATCATCTTCTTGAACTACATATCCACGAATGTCACTAACTTCTTCATGGTTGATAAAGTATTTCAATGAATAGTCATCATTGGTACAGAACTGTCGTCCATCTGCAAATATGAAGCATCTTTCGCTTAGACCAATATTCAACGAATTAAACAAGAACTCTAGCTCAACTCCAGATGAGTGTCTATGAATTGTGTCACCGTCTTGATCCTCAAAGTGTATCCAGCTTGATTTTATTTGGTAATTTGGTAATGAAAAGTCAAATTTATCTCCAAAAATTCTTACTAATAATGATGCATGTTCATGCTCATCACCCAATCTACCTGCATCCTTTGGAGCGCCCATATCACTTCCTTCCATTGTAACAAATTGATATCCTGCGAATCCGCCTATTGATGCAATTATTGCTAATACACCTATAGCCTTAAGATTACTACTTCTTTTTTGCGATGTACGCTTTGCGGCAAAACTTTCTCGTTTTTCCTCACGTTCTTTTCTTGCTTTTTTGCCCAATTCATATTAAATCTGAAAATGGGACTATTAAATTGATTGAGAACACAGAAAATTGATTTGTAATGCTAATTTTTTAATTTTAGCACTAGATGACATTCCTAATTAATTCAAAACAACATATGTTATGTATGGAAGATGTTTCTAGTGAATTTGCCCATGAATGTACAAGTAAAAAATCAACAAAAATCTCTTTGATTACAGACACTAATACTGGTGAAATAATGTGCGCTAATTGCGGATACGTTATTACGGAAAAATTAGAAGAAACTGGCCCCGAATACTCATTACATTCGGGCGAAGACTATCTTGGCAAATCAAGGGTTGGCAGAAAATCTACACTCGCATTTAATGACATGGGGCTTTCAACGATGATTCAACAATCAGATAGAGACTCTACTGGAAAGGGGCTGTCAGGAGAAATGAAAAGAACTTTTTATCGACTAAGAATGTGGGATAAGAACAGTAAAGCACGTCCCGGTCAAAGAAACATGCAAAAGGCATTTACCATTCTAGAGGGTTTGAAATCAAAATTGTCGTTATCAGAAGCTTCTGTAGAAAAATCCGCATACATCTACAGAAAAGCACTTGGAAAAAAAATTGGTCGCGGTAGAAGTATTCCAGTGATAATCAGTGCATCAATTTATGCAGGATGTAGATTTACTAATACACCAAGAACAATTCAAGACATTTCAAATGCTACAAACATCAAAAGAACAACAATTCATAGAATGTACCGAATTCTTGTTAAAGAGTTAGATCTTACAATTGAAACGTATAATCCAATTGAGTTTATTTCAAGAATTTCTAGTACCTTAAATGTGACAGAAAAAACACAGAGAGATGCAACCAAGATTCTCATAAAAGCAGAATCTCATATGATGACTAGTGGAAAGAATCCAGTGGCTGTTGCTGCAACAGTTGTATATCTAGCAGCAATAGCAAATAATCAAAAAATTACTCAGACACAAGTTGCAAATGCATCTGAAATCAGCAGTGTGACAATCAGGAATTTATGTAGATTATTTAAAAAATCAAAGGAAATGGTAATAGAAAACTAAAATTCAAAATAGTTAATATCCTAACAAGAATAAAATAAAAAATGGATAAAAACTCGGTAAAGCCTGATTCTGTAAAATTATACAAGATTCGCAAGACTTTGAACGATCTTTCACAACAAACTGGCCATGGGACAGAATTGATTACTGTTTACATTCCAAAAGCAAAGCAATTGCATGAAGTAATAACTAATTTGCGAGAAGAGCAGGGAACCGCTGATAATATAAAATCTGATTTAACCAGAACACACGTAGTAGACTCCTTATCAAAGGTTGTTCAGAGATTAAAACTTTACAAAAAAACGCCTGAGCGAGGACTGGTTATTTTTTGTGGTGCATTACCAAGGGAAGGTGGTGGACCACCTGGAAGTGAGGTTGTTAAAATTTTTGAAATTGACCCACCGAAGGATCTAACCACATTTCTTTATCGGTGTGATGATCATTTCCACGTTGATATTCTCAAAGACATGTTAAAAGACGATAATATGATTGGAATCTTGGCAATCGATGCAAAAGATGCTGGGTGGGGAATACTACACGGGGATAAATTAGAGGTGCTTAAAGAAACAGGTTCTGGTGTTGCTGGTAAACATAGACAGGGTGGCCAGTCAGCAAAAAGATTTCAAAAACTACGTGAAATGGAACTTACGTATTATTTTAATCGTGTTGCAGCTATAACACGAGAATACTTTATCGATATTTACAAAATTAAAGGATTAATTATTTCAGGACCTGGCCCCACCAAAGAGGATTTCATTAATAATAATTATCTTGAGTACCGATTGCAGGAAATGATACTTGCAACTATTGACGCATCATATTCTGGCTCAGAGGGTATTAGAGAGGCATTTGCAAAATCAGGTGATATACTCTCTGATTTTAGAATGGTTGAAGAAAAAAAGATCATTGAAAAACTATTCCAACAAATTAATTCCAATTCAGGTCTTGGTAGTTATGGGTTAAAGGAAGTAATTGAAATGCTAAAAAACAATATTGCTGAAACAGTAATTATAACTGATGACACTGATTTGTATAGAATTGAATTAAAATGTAAAAGATGCCAGAATATTCGTGAAGAGATACTAGAAAGACCACAAATTATTCCAAAGAAAACTCAACTTCTTGGGGAACCATGCCCTGGATGTAAAAGTATGGATATGGAATTATCCGAACAAGACATTGTAGATTATCTGGCACTTATTGCTGGACAAACTGGTACTAAAATTGAAGTTATTGCTGGAAAAGCAGAACATGGTGCAATGCTAACAAGTCTTGGCAAAATTGCAGCAATTTTACGTTATAATCCAAACTTCAACTAGCCTAGAATTGTTTTTTAATATTTTCTGATAATTCCTTTAATTCTGAATCTGATGGCATGCTTCGTTTTGTCCAAACAGTGCCTTTGTTGGAGTAACGTGGGATAATATGTACATGTACGTGTGGGATAATCTGTTTTGCAGCTTTGCCATTATTTTGTGCAATACTAAATGCATCAGAGCCAGTCCCTTTTTTTACCGCATTTGCTATAATTGGGACTAGGGAAAATAATTCTGCAACTTCATTTACTGGCATTTCGGTAAGTAACTCGTATGGTTTTTTTGGTATTACTAACGTATGGCCATGATCAATTGGATATTTGTCTAAAATTGCAACGTGGTTTTTGTCTTCATATATGAAAAATCCAGGAATTTTCCTTTCTATAATCTCTGTGAATATTGTTGTCATATCAAAACATGTTTAAATTTTGATATAAATTGTTTGAATTATACATAGGCACTATTAGGAATTAATTTATCTGCTTAATTGCATCGACAAATTTTTCAATTGGCTGTGCACCAATCACCCTAACTAATTTTTCATCATTAAAAATTAAAAATGATGGGGTCGCGTTAATTCCTATACTCTCTGCAAAATTTTGGTTTTCTATCACTTTCTGAGTGTATTTATGGCTATTAACACATTCAGTGAATTCATTCAAATCTAAATTGTTCTGTTCAGCAAAATCAAGAAGTGAGTTATTGGTGATCCATCCCGTCCTTTCACCAGCCCAATTGTTAAAGATCGTATTATGATACTCCCAGTATTTACCTTGGTCATCCGCACAGAATGATGCTTCAGCTGCTAATATCGAATCTAAACCATTTAGAGGAAAATCCTTGTAAGTGTAGTTTACTTTCCCAGTATCTATGTATGATTCTTTGATTTTTTCTAACGTTTGCTGATGAAATTTATAGCAGAATGTACATTGATAATCACCAAATTCAAGTATTGTAATTTTTGCATCTATATCTCCAATTATCGGAGGGGTATTTTCCAATAATTTTTCTTTGCTGAAGAGATTTGACTTTTGATCGCTGTTATCTCCATTGCTTATAACAATTAATCCAATAATTAGTCCGATAACTATTGGGATCGCCAAAAAATATACATTTTTCAAATCTATAATGTGTTTTTTACTTTGATAACTTTAATGCTTTTAATCTCCTAGAAAAAACTAACCGTTTAAATATATTGAATCATTCAAAAAATCGTTGAAACAAAATCAATCCACAATTACAAAATCTGGAATACCAAAAATTGGTGTTGTTGCCTTGGCAATTGTATTTACACTTGGATTGTTTGTAGTAGGTTTTGATCAAGGCCATATTTTCAGCTTAGTGGTTGGAGAAGAGGCATTTGATAACAT